>URNY01000031.1 GCA_900549375.1 uncultured Bacteroidales bacterium
GTGAGACATATCCCGACCTTGACGAGGAAGAAGTCGACGCGGTTGCAAAGCATACGATTCTGACTATTGCAACACAGGGCGAACAGGTTGTAGGGCCTGATGATTCCGGCAATAAGTTTATCAAGATTGCAAACAAGTTCGTCAATCTCAATGAGCTTGACATCAACCTCATTGCTGAAATCAACCCATTCCAACGCGCCTACGAGGTAGTCAGCAAATCGCTTACCCCCGAAGTGCTCCGTACCATCCAATATGTTATCGAGGATAAGCGCTCTGAGAAGCTGACCGATGAAGAAGCAATTTTGCTATTCACAAAATATCTCCCCAAGTGGCGCGAGGAAAATCCGGGTAAGGCAAAACCGGAGATTACCGACGGCGACCCATTAGCTCGCCGCATAGCTATGGCTATCGAACATCTCCGTCAACTCAAACGCAATAAACTCGCACAGCAGCAATGATCAACTGGGAAAAGGAACTCGAAAAGATATTTGATGACCCGCTATTGGCCGATGTAACTGCTCCAAGAAAGCGGGCAACATCGAGCGACCGCCTTATAGCGGGTTTTCAGGAAATACTTTCCTTCTACGAAGCTAAAGGTAGATTTCCTGAAGACACACCCGAAGAAGCCTCACTATTTCATAAATTGGTAGGGATTCTGAAAAGTGAGAAGAAGATAGAGCGCTGTCGCCCGTTTGATGACCTCGGTATTCTTCCTCAGCCTGTTCAGACTGTGGAAGAACCGCAAACCGAATATCACCGCGAGCTGACCGAAGAAGAACAGCTTGAAGCTATTCTTAATGACCCATTGCTCGCTGATATTGAAGACGGTGCAGACCTCGGTCTGTTTGACGTGCCCGAATATATGCGTCAGCGGCTTGAAGCGCGTAAAGAAGCCGACTATGTTGGCAAACGTCGCCCTTGCGAGGACTTCGACAAGTACGCCGACGGCTTCAAGAAGATTCAGCAGGGCTTGAAATCAGGCAAATATAAACTCGTCAAGTTTAGTGAGCCTAATCTGAAAGTCGGTCGCTATTTTGTTGAACAGGGCATTATTGGCTATCTCGCTGCCTTCGAGCAAGAAGCCAAAAATAATCTCGGGCGTGTTGATGGCCGCACTCGCGTTATCTACGAAAACGGTTCTGAGGCAGACATTAAATTCCGTACAATCACTAAAAACCTTTCTGTCGACGGTTATAGCATTTTAGATTGTTCGGAAATGTCGTCTGAAGAATTTGAGCAGTGCTTCACTCTCACCGACAAAGATGTTGAGAGTGGCACTATCTATGTTCTTCGCTCAAAATCTTCTCGTCCAGAAATAGCAGCCATTAAAGACCTCTACAAAATCGGCTTCACCGTTACATCGGTAGAAAGCCGCATTGCCAACGCAAAAAACGAACCTACTTATCTTTATGCCGATGTCGAGGTCGTGGCTACATGGAAAGTCTATAATGTGAAATCATCGACTTTCGAGGCTCTGATTCACAAACTTTTTGCTCAACTACAGTTACAAGTTACCGTTGACGGACACAGACCCAAAGAATGGTTTATCGTTCCGCTAAAAGTGGTTGATGAAGCTGTCAATGCGATTATATCCGGCAAACGAATTGAATATAATCCGCAGTTCCAACAAATTATATATCTTCAGGCATGAAGTTGTTGAATTACATAGGTGAGTTTTTATTGTTTCGTTGGCTGTTTGGTAAGTTCAGGAAGTCCGCGACTGAGCATGACGCGCATGCTGATGGTATAGGAACTACAATAGACAACGACAGCAAATATCTGCATGACAATCACAATGAGGATGTAGTCCCTATTGATGATACAGTTACTCCTGTAAGCAATAATTCAATTGATGATTCCGACAATTCCGAGGAACTTGATGATTTGGATATATTCATGCGCAATAATAACGGCAAGAATCATTCAAGTCTGCATCACAGAGACTATGACAGTGATTATCATAGCAGCGGTCGTCATAGTTCACATAATGATTGGGATTCTGAAAGTTATAATCAATCGTTTGATGATTTCCATGACGAGCAGGACGACTACGATATGATGGGGGATGATTTTTAGTGATTTTGGCTGAATTATGGAAATGACCATTGACGATATAAAGGCATTGATAGCAACGGATGAGTCGCGGACTCTGGAGCTGAAGAAAACAACCGGCGAACTTAAAGACGGTATGCACTCGGCGTGTGCGTTTCTGAACACCGATGGCGGTTGGCTGATTTTCGGTGTTGCGCCAAAGTCGCTTAAAATATTAGGGCAGGAAGTTACGGACTCAACACAGCAAGAGATAGCCAAAGCTATCACCGGATTAGAACCCGCTGTCGATGTGAAGATTCATTATGTTGATGTGCCTGACCGCCCGAATAATAAAGTGATTGCCATGCACTTTGATGGCTGGGTATGGGGAGAACGCCCGCATACCTTCCACGGGTGCCCGTATTATAAAGTCGAAAGCACAACTAAGGTAATGCCGCATGAGATGTATGATGAACGAATCCGGGCGCATCAGCCTCAGATGTATGCGTGGGAGCGGCAGATGGCAGATGGTGTTATGCTTTCCGACTTGAATGAGAAGCATATTAGAGGGTGCATACGGCTTGGCGTTGAGGGCGGTAGAATCCCCGCAAGCGCAATGAGTGCGCCGATCGGCGACACGTTGGCGAAATGGAGTCTGCTGAAAAACGGCAATCCGACCAATGGAGCGGTGATGCTTTTCTCCAACAATATTGATGAATATCCGCAGTTCCGGCTTCGGATGGCCCGGTTCTTGGGTACGGATAAGAATGAGTTTATCGACAACCAACGAGCCGAAGGCAATTTCTTTGACCTACTCGACGCAGGTATGGCTTTCTTCTTCAAGCACCTCAATCTCAGCGGAAAGATTACAAACCACAGTCTTCAGCGCGAAGAACGCCTTGAAGTGCCATATCACGCTTTACGCGAGGCATTGATCAATAGTCTGTGCCATCGTCAATGGGAGAAGCATAATCTGACAGGAAGTATCGCAATCTACGATGACCGCATAGAGATTGCCAACCCCGGCATATTCCCTCCTCAAATCTCACCCGAATCCATCAAGGAGCCGCATGAGTCATATCCCTACAATCTAAAGATTGCTGAAGCCCTGTATAAGTCAACTTATCTGGAAAGCTGGGGTTCCGGAGCCAAGCGTATAATGGATGCTTGCCGCGAACAAGGCGTAGATGAACCCACATGGCGTTGGGACGGAGGCTTTGTAATCGTAACCTTCAAACGACCGACAAGGAACGTGGCTTCCCAAGAAGCCATCAAATCGAGTGGCGGAGGAAACGGCATACAAACAGGCTATTCTGCCAAAGAAACTAAAGAAACCAAAGAAAATCCCAAAGAAACCAAAGAACTCCCCAAAGAAATTATTGACGCAATCAATAATCGCGATTTGACGGAAGTTCAATGCAATTTGCTGTCTCTGATTATAGCAATGCCCTCTATAACCTTGTCCAAGATGGCGGAAGAATTGAATCTGACCATAGATCAGGTGCGGACTTTGAGAAAAAAAATGGAAAATAAAGGTGTATTTCTTTGCCGTATAGGAGCCACAAAGAAAGGTTCCTGGGAAATAAAATTTGAATGACTATGACTATTGAACAACAAATAGACCAAGCGGTAGAAGACTTAAAAAGTATTTTGTGTCAATCCGCGAAATCTCGCCAAGAAGCCCAACGCATAAGCGACATATTAGACTCAATTGGCTATCAGCTTAAATCAGCAAATTCCACATTGACAGGAAACTTTTCCAAGGCAACCTTGGAAAGTATGGTTTCAAAGATGTATTCCGAGAAATCAAGGTTATAATGGTTGAATTGTTCACCATAGAATAATCTTCCACGGATTGATTGTTCCTGCAATCAGTCATCTGACTGATTGGCAGATCAGCAAGACTTTCTAACGGCAATCCTTTCGGTCATTCATCCATAAGGCTTGACACCCATCTGCTCATAAGTTCATTCAGTCATCTGTTCATACGTATGAACATCAATACGTTCAGATGTTCATACGTCAATACATCAATACGTTAGTACGTTCATACGTCAATACGTACTAACAGCATCTTTGCAATCAAGACTTCAATAAGCAACTATCTGTAACAATGCATATTAACCAAATTGCAATCTAAAAAGCATTATATATCGTGTATTGATATATCAACTATCTTTCGTTAAATCTTGTTCTTCCACATTGCAAGAACCTGGATTTTGCCACTATTGATGTTCCAAGCAATTGAAACAGTCGGCTATCCCGATTACAGCTGCCTTTTACGTATGTAGCCTATTGTTATTTGGTGCAATCAAGCCTTCTGATTTTATCAGTCGCAACGGAATCCGTCGGGATTCTGCAAGGTATGTTTTGAGCTGCACGAAACTGATTTTGCAGCTCAAAACCCTTGCAGAATATTGGTTGGTCTTACTCCAAAGTCGTAATCCCCGTTGCCGATTTCACACTCCGATTTTTCCCTTTTTGTTTTCATTATGATTGGCGGCGAAAAGAAAAAAGCCGACAAATCACATCGGACTTATCGGCTTCGGTATAACGGTTACATCGGTGCATAATTGATTTCACCGAGGGAGTTGATTGCGTCCTGTTTCAGACTGTCAACGACATGGAGATATCGCTCTGTCATCTTTATGGAGGTGTGTCCGAGAAGACTCGACACCGTTTTAATATTCGCTCCTTTGGTGAGGACGTTCACCGCGAAGCTGTGTCTCGCGCAATGCCATGTGATTTTCTTCCTGATGCCTGCCGCCTTTACCCATTTACGCAGATACAGGTTGCAGATGTTGTAATGCGGAACTGTGAATATCCGTTCATCATAGTTGTCGTTATCCGGCTCACCGATTAGACGGATAAGGGTGTCGTTCAACGGAACGATTACCCAGCTCCGGCTGCTGTGATCTTTTGTCTTTTGCTGCTGGAACCGCAATGTCTGGGTTGAGTAATCCACGTTGCGGTAGGTCAACTGGCTTGTGTCGCACCAACGCACCCCGGTGTATAAACCGAAGATGAACGCACGGTGAATTTCCGGCCTCTCGCCTTCAAAATGTGTCGCAACAAGCTGCTGTATTTCCTCCGGCAGAAGAATCTCTTTTTGCAACGTCATGTTGTCGTTCTTCAACACGAAGCCTCGGCACGGATTTTTCTTGATGAGGTCTTTGTCAACAGCCGCAGTAACCATACGCTTGAACATTCGGAAATAGATTTTCGGACCGTCGCCTGTTCCCTTCTCTTTCAGATACTCAACATAGGCAGCCACCATGTCAACCGTCAGTTGTGTCATCTTAAGATTATTCCTGTAGAGAGAATATCTCGACGTATCGGCAAGAAAGTTCTTGAACTTTTGCAGTCCGTGCCCGAGCGTTATGCGGGTGTATTTTGTCAGTGTCGGTGACTTGATGAACTCTTTGCAGAATTCAAGGAAATCCTCGTCCATGTCTTTTCGGAGACGATAGCCCTCCCTGTCCTCAAGGAAAGATTGCTCACGTTCAAAACGTATCTTTTCAGCAAGGGCAAGAGTATTCTTGTTCTGCATACGTTCCTGCTGGTTGCGGGGATGAAGCCAGATATACAGGTTGAGGTTCTCTTTCTTGCGGGAGTGTTTGATTTTGTATTTCGGTTTACCCGCCATCGCACCTTCGGCGTAAAACACCTGATTGCCGTCCTCGTCAAGTACGGGCGATTCAGTTCTGCCGAGATAATATTCAAGGTAGAGGCTGGCGCGACCGTCGCTCAGTTCCGACTGCCGGAGCTTGGGATTCTGTTTCTTGCGATTTTCTAATTTTGCCATGCAATTATAATTTTGCGCAAAGATAATCCGAGGTATAATAATCTGAAAATCGCCGTTTACAGATCTTAACATTTACCCGTTGACCACAGTCCATTATCGAGGGTACAAAAGGTGTACTTTTTAAGAAAATCGGGTCAAAAGCAGGAAAATTACCGCAATATTGATAATTGCTATTGCATTGATAACAAGTATAATTAGCTCATTTGACTTATCTCGACTTTTCCATCAAAGAAATCTGGAAAATTTCAATCACTGTCAAGAATGCGGCAAACGGTAGATGCCAATGTGGATATGTATATTCAGCCGGAGTCGGACTTCCCTGTCCATCTCGGCATATTTACACATATTCTGCGTGAGGCTTCTGCGAGTTTGCTCGTTCAACAGTGATGGGCAATTCCAGGGCCTCAGATAGTGGAACGAGCAAACAGTACGGCTCTCACGCTTTTCTTTTTTAATTCCATAACGCCGATGCAGAGAGCCCGGAGGCACCTGACATCAGTTATGAAGAAGATTCTTCTTTCTGCGGTAGTGATGATTGCTACCTTATTTGGCGCTAACGCGCAAACCGTATCTGCCGACTTTAGCTCGCTCGACAAACTCGTGGAAAAACTTGCCAAAGCCTGTGCAAAATCTCCCAAAGCCTGCGGGGAAGCAGATATCGACCTTTTCGTGGATGGTAATAAGAATGCCGCGCTTGGGGCTGTGGCATCTGCCGAAAAACTCCACACACTCTATTCCCGTCAGATAGGCGAGACTACAGATGGAGTGCAGGATGTAACCGTAACAAAACCGACTTTAAACGACTGGACAGAGCTTGCCACTACAATAGCGACACAAGCCGCCGGGATGACGGAACTCGGGGTAGCGGGAAAGAAAGCCGCCGACGCCGTAAAAGGAGCCGACAAGATGAAGGCTTTGAAGCTCTCAAAACCCGTGAAATGGGCCACCGACATTATGCCGGTCACCGGAGAAGCCCTCGCTGAAGAGACTAAAGCAATCGACCAGATCATCAAGCTTCTGAAATCAGAGAACAATTTATGATCACGGCGGTAAGAACCGTCTGTGCCGGCCTTATGATTGCCGCGGGAAGCCTCATGGCTTTTCCGCAGCAATCAGCCGACAACAGACCTGTGGTTGGTGTTGCAGAATTCACCTGTCAGGAGGATTCTCCTTATACCGGCCTCGTCACTGAAAAGGTTGTGGAGATGCTCACAAATACGCGCCGTTTTCGCGTCGTAGACCGTACGAGCATCGACAAGATCCATTCCGAACTCGAACTCCAGAAATCCGAAGCATTCCTCGACAGCAAAAATCGGGTGGAGCAGACATCGCTGTAGCTGCAGAAAAAATGATTACCGGCCATATCGTCAAAATTCCGGTATACCGCATAAAAAATCCCGATGGTTCTGTTCGCGGATTCAAGGCAAGCGTAGGATTTGAAATGAAAGTAGTCGACGTCGCCACCGGGCTGAGTAGCGAAGCGACAAGTTTTCAAGGGAAAGCAAGTCAGGAATGCATGAGTCCGGAAGCCGCAGTCAACATGGCGATGCAATCAATACAGACGGAGATCGCCGACTGGTTCCGAGATAATTTCCCGGTAACCTGCTCTGTCACTCGTATACTTGACAAAAAGACCGTTCTTGTTAATGCCGGATCGGAGCAAGGGATAAAACCGGGAGACAGGTTCAAGGCCGAAGCGGTCGAAATGATTGAAGGTCAACCCTATCACAAGACCTTGGGAGAGATAAAGGTCAAGACAGTCGCAGGCCCGAACTTCTCCGAATGTGAGGTGCCCGGGAAAACGATGGAAATGATCCGCACTAATTTCGACAATGCCGTTAAAGTAATCTGCGAATTCAAACAACCGAAGAAATGAAACGTCTTTTAATCCTTGCCCTTGCAACAATATTTTATGGCTGCATGGGTATGTTTGCCCAATACCAGGTAAACTGTATAGATTCCAATGGGGAAACAATGACTTTCCGAGTTGTCGGATATGGCAAGAATGCCAAACTGGCATCAAAAAATGCCGAGTTAAATGTGATCAAAGCGCTTATGTTTGAGGGAGTGCCAAACTCCCAGCAACATATCCCGATGGTAGCTGCCACTGAATCTGAGGTTAAAAAAGAGCACGGGAAAGCGCTGAATGATTTCTTTGATGCAGGATATCAAAGCGAAATCACCCGCTCCGTAATTGTAAGGAAATTCGGCAAGGATGCCAACAAACAGAAAAGCATTACTCTTGATGTGACGGTAAATATCCGTGCGCTCAGGAGCAAGCTTGAAAGAATCGGAATAATCAGAAAATTCGGCTTATGAAAAGTATATTTAAAATACGCATTATTCATCTTATGCTGTGCGCCTTGATTTTCCCTTTATTGTCTAATGCGGAACAGGCTACGGTGCAGCCTAAGATAATGGTTGTGCCGTTCACAAAGGAGGGCGAGGATATAAGAACCATTCTCGAAGAAGACGCCGACAAACGAATCGTGCTGACAAAGGTAAAGGAAGCCTTTGATTCGCGTGGATTCACGACAGTTGATTTTTTAGGTAAACTGAAATCTTCATCTGTCCAGTCGGGTATGAGCGATGAACAGCAGTCGGATCTGAAGTCAATGATCATAGGTTCATCAGGTGCAGACATATATGTCGATACCGAGATGATTATCAATCGTTCAGGCTCCGGGAATGCAGTAAAGGTGATAATCACCGCCTACGACATCAGCACGGGAGGTTCGCTTTCTAACAAGGTGGGCGACAGCGGCAAGTTCTATACCGAAGATTTCGGCAAACTCGGATCCAAGGCTATAGAGAGTTGCGCGGATGATTTCCTGAATGTCATGCAGACGAAATTCAATGATATGGTGAGCAACGGCAAATCGCTCAATATGACAATCGGCTTTGACGAGGGTTCTCAATATAATATGAACTCAGCAATCGGCGATGATATGCTCACACTCGCTGACCTCATAGAGATGTGGCTCGAAGAGAATGCCTATCAGGGGAATTTCCATGTGCAGGGCACTACTGCTACTAAAATGATTGTGGATGATGTCCGGATTCCTCTCAAAGATGCAAGAGGTAACAATTATACGGTTGCGGCATTCGGGCGCGAATTTCTCAAATTCGCACGAAAACACGGGCTGAAAATCACCCGAAATATTGTAAATAATGCACTTATCATAACTATTTCCTGATATGAAAAGAGAATTCGTGTCAAGAACTATTCTGCTTTATATTGCAATGGTGGGTGGATTCGGGCTGTCGCATGGTCAGGATCTGCCCATAGCGGCTGTGATCGACAATCGTTCGATTGAGGTCAGTCATATCGCGAAAAGCCTCGACTCTAAGCTGAACGATGCTCTGAATTCTGCCGGCATACATTCAGAAGGCGAAGAGGGACTATATTTAGTCGGCGAGCTGAATCCTGTTTCCGAAGAAACCGTGGAGACGGGAATGAGAAAAATCATAATCAAAAATTATGAACTTTCTGTAAGACTTGAGCACCCGCAACTGAATCTTAAATTCGGACAGACAACCATTCCGTTGAAAGGATCAGGCTATGACTCGACGAAGGCAGCTATGGACGCCGTCAGGCACCTAAATTCCTCCGCCTCGGGCTTGCAGAGTTTCATCTCGGAATCAGCAAAGAAAGCTCAGGAGTATTACGCCACACACATAGACGCGATTATCGACAAAGCGAATGTTCTAAGCAGAGCCGGCCAATATGATGAGGCTATAGCTTTGCTATGGGCTTGTCCCAACAGCACAGCCATCCATGTGAAAGTATATGATGCTTTAAAGAAAATATATCTCGCCAAAGAAGACCATGATTGCTCAATGCTGATGAAACAGGCTGAAAGTGCTTATGCACTTAAGAATTATGACGAGATGAAACGTATACTGGATTCAATCGACAGCAACAGTCGATGTGCCGCCTCTGCTTCGGAACTCGCAAGAAAGGCCGGAATTGAGATCCGCAATGAAGAGAAGGAAGCACTCGCCCGCGAAGAACGGGCACTCGAACGTGCCTACGCTTCGGAAGAGCACAACCGCCAGCGGGAGCACGAACTCGAGAAGCAGAAAATTGCCGCTATTTCCGGCATAGCCAAGGAATACCTGCGCAATCGACGCAACGTCTATCATTATTACGTGTATTAGTCCGATTCCTTTGCTCTCTATACATTGCGCAAAAGTCTATAGCATCAAATAATACACTCATCTGCTTAATTCCGAGCTTACCCTCCCCTTCCCTAATGCCCCTTCCTAAATGCCCCTTCCCGTCGATCGCGGAAAGGGGCATTTGATTAACAGTCTCCGTGTCGGGCATATCATAGAAACATCTGACATATACCTTTATATGAAACATTTTTGTAACTTTGCATTGGAGTTACATACGCAAAGCCCTATGAGCGAAGTTATTTTTGTGCCGATTTTGATGCGGAACGAAGGAGAATATTAATATATTCGTCTGAACGACAAGCCAAAAGCAGCCAAAAAGAACGAGCTTTAGCGTTCAAGATCTCATTAGTTACTTATATCGATTAATTTTTCTTAGCTACTTAGAGTATGAAAATAAGCAATCGCGTTAAACGGAATATATCTTTTACCTTGTTTGTGGTGGGCTTGTTTTGTATGGCGGCACGCTCGGTTGATGTATTGCAGAATCCGGCTTCCGCTAAGGCATGGTTTGAGTTTGCAAGCATTGCATTCCTGACATGGTGCATTTGTTTTGACAACTTCCTCTCTTATCGCCGAAGGATTAAAAACGGCATCCTATTCGGCTCTAAGTAGAAAATGTATCCGACTTAACAGTGTACGCAGAGCGTACATTATTTCCTTCCCTTAGACTCTGTTCCTTAAATTTTCAAATCGCTGGGGTCGCAGCGATTTGAAAATTTAAGGAACAGAGTCTAAGCTATTTAAAAAGCTTATAATGACTATCTTTACGAGTATAAAACAAAAGAAGCAAGCTATCCGATTCAAGTATATCGAGAGAATAAATTCATCAAAAACATGAAACGAATACGGAAAATCTATCTCATCAGTAAGAAAAAAGACATTCTCTTTCATTGCTTCGTTCCTCAATTTTGCTAATTTTGCGGCATCGGCAGTAACTTTTTTAAGTATTATCTGGCCTCTTTTTATATTATCACATGTAGTCCTTCGACATTTTGAGAAGATCGTGCAATAAAGCTAATAATTATGGCAATGACAGACAGTAAACCAGCATTTGTGAAACGTGATATCATTATTGCGGGCAAAGAGTATGCAAGACTCTTAAGCACATTGAAAGAACGTTTCTGTAGATCGCAAATAAAGGCAGCTGTCAAAGTCAACACAACAATGCTGGAATATTATTGGTCTATGGGCCGAGATATTTCAAGACTTCATGAAGCTGCCAAATGGGGAAGTGCATTCTTCGATTGCCTGAGTCTTGACCTCAAGACTGCTTTCCCCGGTCAGACCGGTTTTTCCGTCACTAATATCAAATACGCCAAACGCTGGTATGAGTTTTATAATCAAAGTGATATAATTCGTCAACGAGCCGTTGACGAATTTGATATGCCGGCTGACTTCGGTATGGTTCCATGGGGACATCATATAGACATCTTTACACATAGCAAATCCGTTGAAGAGGCACTTTTCTATATCGATGAAACTATAAGAAATGATTGGAGCCGTCCTGAACTTGATGCTGAAATAGATGATAATCTTTTCGGGAAGCGTGGGCATGCCCTTACAAACTTTGATGACAAGTTGCCTGCTCCATACAGTGGTCTCGCAAAAGCCATATTGAAAAGCCCTTATGATTTCAGATTCATCGATAAGAAAATAACTACAGAGAAAGAATTGGAAGATGAACTTGCGGCTAACATCACTCGATTTCTTCTTGAGTTAGGACAAGGATTCGCGTATATCGGTCGTCAGATAGAGTTGAAGATGCCGGGAGGCCAGACATTCATTCCCGATATGATTTTTTACCACACAAAGCTTAAATCATATATTGTATGTGAGCTTAAGGTCGTGCCGTTTATTCCAGACTTCGCAGGGAAACTGAATTTCTATGTTTCAGCGGTTGATGAACTGATGAAGCAATCTGATGACAACCCAACCATAGGATTATTAATTTGCAAATCAAAAGATGACACGGTGGTTGAATGGTCGTTCCGAGGCATGAACCAGCCACTTGGAATTGCAGAATATCAGCTTAAAGAATTCATTTCTGAGAAAGTAGCAAAGCTACTACCTTCCGAGGCCGAATTACAGAACGTCATAGACACCTACGATGAATTATCGAATGACTGAGGGAAAGGAGCTCATGCTGAATTTTGCTGTTAAACATCTGTTTCGGAGTTTGGCACTTCCGCTTGATACAAGGTTGCAAATGAATATCTTTGCGAATATAAAAAAACTAAACCCGACAGCTTGACAAGTCAGGGGCTACCGGGAATCAACACTGGAAAAGCAGTGCTTTCTTTTGATTAAAACAAATTTTGCCTCATAAGGATTGTAAAACAAGTGAAAGCCGCTGAATGAGTTAGACTCTATTCCTTAGTTTGTTATAATATATCCCTTGTCAGATGGTGTTACTTTGTATGATTTAAGTGCAAATCCGAGTTCAAGAGCTTTGTCGGACATCGGGACTCCGTTGCCGTTGATTATCTCGAAACGGCTTCCACAACTGGGACAGACTGCTTGAAAATCGTTATGATCAACCCTGAGAATGACATCTTTACGATGTTCGTAAGGGCAAGAAGCATCATAAGCGCAAACTTGTCCCATGGCGTTATGAACAAGAAGCACACCACCAAAACCCGTAAACGAATTTGCCGTATAAGGGAAACCCGAGGGCACTCCTTGCTCAACATTGAAATAACGGGTATCCAAGGGATAATAAGCCCCGAAGGTAGCCCACATAGATGCACCGGAAAGATTGATATAAACTGGCATTGGCGGGATGTTTGCAGATTCAACAACAACAAGACCATAAGTGTCGATATTGAATGTAATCTGCTTTGTTGTACCGTCATACAGTTTGAAAGTGTATGTAACAGTGAAACAATCATCGCCGATGCCGAAAGATTTGTCTTCAAGACGAGGCTTATTGGTTTCGTTAGGAAAATGATTGTTAACTACATCCTCTAAATCAGGCAGTACTATATCTCTGCAAATCTCGTCAGAGAGATTGACGACGGCATCAGAATAACCGGTATTTGGGTGTCTAACTGAGCAAAGGATATAGTATTTTCCTTTGATCTCCGTCAACAGTCCATTTCGATTTGGCGAATATTCAACATTCTCAAAATCGGAAGCCGATTTTATGACGCGCAGAGAGGCGTCATAGAGAGTAAATCCGAGATGATGATTAACCGAGAGAAGCATATTGTCGCCAATAGTCAAGAAGCCGTTCTTAATTTCCTTTTTGGATGAAGTAGTAAGGCTCTTGTCAAACTCATAGACATACCCAGGTCCAAAGCTGAAATCGACCTTGTCCATGTTTCTATACATGGCATAGTAGCCAACTACAATGTTATTACCTAAGAAGTCAAAGCAAGAAGGCAAATAGTTAACTGTTGCTTCTTGTCCATAGCCAGTGTTGACGCTGAGGGGCGCCGGTGCCTCAAAATATATACGTTTGATTTGTGAATCGTCGGAGTTTCGCAACGATATATAACCTTCATGGAGCGCGTAGTAAGTACCGTCTGGATTGAAGATTTTAGCCTTCGGCGCGGTTTCTAATTCCATCGGAGGCTCCGGCTCACGGTCTTTATCAGAGCATCCTGCGAATGAAATGGCAAGAAATGCGATAAGTATGTAGTGAAGGAATTTCATTTTTTATAGTATGTGAGGATTAGAATTTAATTGTCTTTCAGTGCGTCCTCCATTTTCTTATAGCACTTTTTGGGGACGTTGAAATAGCAGTTAGGCGTTCCGGGGATTCTCTGGAACTTAAAACCACAATGGTGCATTGCAAGAATGACCGTGCCGTTAGAAACATAGTTTATGCGGCCATGGGTTATTTTATTAAGCAGACGTTCCATCATGTGTTTCAAGCCATACGAAGAATAGTCTTCGTTAAATTTGTTGTAATGGCCTGATGGAGAACCAAACTTACACTTGATGATGTCCTGAGCGCACATGAGTTCTTCGAGATTGAAGTCTGCAAGGTTTACAAGATTCTTGCCGTCGGTCAATCCCCCAAAGGTAAGTCCTTTGAGAGCCTTATCATTGGCGAGATAGGCAAATTCGCGCAACCAAGCATCGGTGTCGTTTTGCCAAAAGTAATATAGATAATCTTTCTGTTCGTCCATGATTTGTAAAACTATAATTCCGGCATGCATAAAACCCTATTCAATATAAAGGATTTTAGCAGTTGATAATAAAACTGAAGATCTGAGTGCGTAGAAGCCTATGATGTTACTTCTTCACACACCCTGGAGGATTCAGATAGTCAGTGTCGAGAGTGCTATACATACATTAAATCCGCTGGCCCCATAAAAGAAGCGAGGTATGAAAAGTTGCTTTATTACCGGCCGCCGGCGGTGGAGCGGTCGGTGTTGGCATCGGCGTTGATGATTTTTTGAACGCCACGTTTCTGTCGGCCCCATTGGAGATTCCATGACACGGTCACAAAAGGCATGCACATGTCAAGTCGCATGTGCTGCTCGTTGGTATTCCATTTGCTGAGCGACTTGGAGCCCTGATCGTACTTGCCAAAGGGCATGATGATTCCGGCGCCGAACTGCCAGTCTTTCCAGTTGTAATCAAGCGCGATGACATTCAGGTCCTCGCCCCAGCTGATTTTCTCGCCCCACAGATCGCGCTGGGCATAACGGTATTCCCCACTGAGAACAAACCCCCAATGAGAAAGCTGCAACGAGGCGTTGCCGCTCCATCCGTTGTGGTTGATGGCATAGCCCGTGCCTTTCATCCGCTCCATGCGGTATTGCACATATCCGCTGAGAGTAAGCCATTCGGGGATAATCTCAATCTGAGGAGCAAGGAAGAAGGAGAGGTTCTTCAGTCCGCGACTGTTTTCGTAGGTAGTGATAAGACGTCCCTCGTTCCATTCCAGCAAAGGCGTGATGGCGTTGGGAGATGTGAAGGCACGTATGCCGAACGACGCGCTTACCCTCGGCAGGTTGAATCCGTAGCGGAACGTAAGCATATAGGAATTTGCTGTCTTCAGGTTTTGATTGCCGACCCTCCATTGAAAACCGTCGAGCTGTTGCGGCACTACATTCGTCTCGGCGAGAGACGGAGTGGATTGCCATGAGGTGAAGTTAAGCCGGAAATTATGATTCTGATTCGGCGAATAGGTAATCGTCGCTTTCGGCCTTACACTCCATGTGTGGTTGCCTCGGTCTGATTCTTTGAACAGGAAATCGGTATACTGCGCCCCTATTCCCGCTGTCGCTGTCCATTTGCCTAACCGTTGGAAATATTCTGCGAAGAAATAGACCTTGTCCTGACGTTGATGGAATATCTCGCCTCCGAGATTTTCGTATTCCGAACGGTTACGGTTGGCTGTGTAGGATATCCCGGCGGTGAAGCGGGAATTGCGCCAGTTCTTTATGTAGTCAGCTTCAATCGCGTATGCCTGATTCCTGTCTTTAATATTTGTATGGATGTCGGTCAGATATGCCGATGAGGATGGAAGCTGCTCGAGATAGTCGGAGAATGTGCGACCGAAATAGAACGAAGAACTGAAATCTATCACGAGCATCTGTTTACGCGCAAAATGCTGTTGAAGATATAACGAGAGAGATGGCGTTGTGCCTTTGTCGCCATGCGAATCCGTGAGCGATATGTCGTATGTCCCGTCGCTTAGTGAAAGCAGACCGTTGTAAAGAAACTTATCGGTGAAATCCTTATGCATCGAAAACTCTGCGAAAAACACGGTAGTGTCCGGTTTGATATAGTTGTATGATGCCCAGATATTTCCCATAGAGTTGTCCATTGTGCCTCCGCGCGATGTCTCCTTTCGGGTGAGCATGGAGCCATCGGGATATGTGAATGTTTCAGTATAATCGCGATGCGTTTTTATCTTATTTGTAAGCTTATAGTTTGCACCGACCTCAAACTGCGATTTGCCAAAATTGAATTTGGCGTCAGCCATATAGAATCCCCAAGCAGTGTTTAAAGCAGGACGCGCGTACAACTGCAATGATCCTCCAAGCGTTGGATTGGCCACGATAAAGTTAAGGACATAATTCGCATCCCCATATCTGAGTCCCGGATTATCCATCCACTCGACACGCTTGATGGTCTCCGGCAATAATGCCCGCACCTGATCGATGGTTGCGGTCCGCCCGTTTATCCGAACCTGAACAGACTGACCCGCGGCGGTGATACTCCCAAGGGCATCGCTCACCGATAGTGAGGGGATCATAAGATTGTTGAGAAGTTGCATACCGTTCTTGGAATTATCGACTGCACTTCTTGAAGGATGGTATACATCCATATCCGCTTTGCGGACTACTTTTGGCGCTTCAATTACAATCTCTTGCAATTCACGAACTGTTATTGTGTCGGATGTTTCCGTCTGAGCCATGGCGCCTACACAGCCAAGCAACGTGGAAACTATGATCAAAGTCTGTTTCATATTCTAATGACGGTCTGTTTTGAGACACAAAAATAAGACCATTTGTGACAACAGGCCTCAACAAATGTTGAAAAGTGTTGGCGAATCAATTACTTCTTTTTTCTTGGTAGAATTTTCTTCTCATCGGCTTTAAGTCGACGTTCAACTTTCTTCACATCTTCTGCGGGAGGCAACGTCTCCGGACGTATGCCTCTATCAAGAAGCATATTGCGGACGGCACTATTATTATCGACATGCTCACGCTCAATGCCGGTCTGACCGCGGAGATCCTTCTGTTGAACATTTACAGAAGTCATTTTGCGCGATAAGATAGCATGCATAGCGAGTCAGCATAATGTCATCTACTGACGCTTACCGCCTTTGCCTATCTCTATCATTTTGCTGACGTCAGCAAAATGATCAATAACTGTTTCTCCCGCATTAATTGCTGATTCTTTTGCTTTTTCTATGATAGATTGAAAGTTACGCCATTGCACATAACCCATTACCGGAGCAAGTTCTCTCGCGCTCCAACATTCTACGCCGTCATATTCGATGGCTATGGATTCAAAACTATTGAATAGCTCTTGTATCTCGGTTGCCTTCATTTAGACTCTGTTCTTAAATTTAAATATCGATCTGGGAGGAGAGGGTTAGGCGGAGCGTAGGTCGCTCTTCGCGCACCTTTTCGAGGATGGGCAACAGGTTAGTGTAGGCATGGGCGAGAATCACGAAGTTCAGCATCGTGAGATTATGCTCGTAGTCATATTCCACATAATACGTGGAGAGATGTACCCCCTCGCGCCTGAGAAGCGTTCGATAAGCGGAGATATCCGTAAGAATGCCCTCCACCGTGAAGCTGATCACCTTCGACTCCTGACCGAGCTTGCGGCGTTTCTCATATTGCTCGAAAGTGACGAGCGTCAGGATAATCAGCAATGTGGCACCGATCGATATCATATACATGCCGATCCCCACGGCCATGCCGATGATGGCCGTCATCCATATCCCGGCGGCCGTGGTAAGCCCGCGCACGGCACCTTTCATATGAATCATGGCGCCGCCGCCGAGAAAACCGATGCCGGTGATAACCTGCGCCGCGATACGGCCAGGGTCGCCGTTCTTCAAACCCAGGTATACCTGCGGCACATATATCGACAGGAGCATGGCCAGACATGCTCCCATCGAAATCAGCGCGAAAGTGCGGATGCCGGCAATCTGCCCCTTCCGTTTACGCTCGGCCCCCACCACCATGCCGAGCACCATGCTCAGCACGAGGCGGAAAAGGCTGTTTGTCATGTTTACCTCTAAGGAGGTGAAATTCTCTAAAGTCGTATTCAGTATTTCCTGCATTCCTGCAAATGGATATTACATATTTATTTAGCGCGTTTGCTGTCCCATACGAGGTAGCAGATCAGCAGTGCATAAGCCGCGCAACCGAGAATCTGAGATGTTCCGGCCGGTATCGGGCTCGTGTATTCGAAGCCTGCGAAGCGGGTGATGGCCGCGAAGACTCCGAAGAGGGCACCGCCGGCGATAAGTCCCGACGAGATGAGCGTTCCGCGGTCGCGGCGGGCATCGCTTACCTTCTTATCCTTCGAGCTATGAGCCACGAACCAGGATACAGCACCGCCCACAAGCATCGGCGTGTTGAGGAACAGCGGGATGAACATACCGAGACAGAAAGCGAGCGCAGGCACGCCGAGCCAATTGAGGATAAGGGCGAGGATCGCGCCCACCATATAGAGGATCCAGGGTGTGTCGCCACCCATCATTAGAGGTTCGATCACCTTTGCCATCGCATTGGCCTGAGGAGCAACCATAGCGTCATCGCCAGTGAAGCCATAAACCTGATTGAGCACGATAATCACGCCGCCCACGGTAGCCGCCGATACGAGAGTGCCGAGGAACTTCCAGCTCTCTTGCTTCTTGGGAGTGGAGCCGAGCCAATAGCCGATCTTGAGGTCGGTCACGAAACCGCCGGCCATCGAGAGAGCCGTGCAGACAACGCCGCCGATCACCATCGCGGCCACAATACCCTGCGTGCCGCTCAGGCCGATACCCACGAAGATTGCCGAAGCTATGATAAGGGTCATCAGCGTCATGCCCGAAACCGGGTTACTGCCCACAATCGCTATTGCATTGGCTGCCACTGTGGTGAAGAGGAAAGCAATGACGGTAACAACCACCCATGCCACGAGAGCCTGCCAGAGTGTATGGATCACGCCGAACCAGAAGAACAGAAGCACAGCCACAAGAGCGATGGCGATAAAGAACACCACATGCTTCATGGATATGTCGAGTTGCCAGCGCACGGGGCGTTCCGAAACGGCCGCGCCACCCTTGAATTCGCGTCCAGCCAGACCCACGGCCTGACGGATAACGGGCCACGACTTCACGATACCGATCACTCCGGCCATGGCGATACCGCCGATACCGATCATGCGGGCATAATCCTTGAAGATCATGTCGGGACTCATGGCCGTGAACTCAGGAGAGCCGTAGGTGCCTAAAAGGGGAATCACTATCCACCATACGAAAATCGAACCTGCAAAAATCACGAACGCATATTTGAGACCCACGATATAGCCGAGACCGAGAAGGGCCGCTCCCGTGTTGCAGCTGAGCACGAGCTTCGTTTTCTCGGCAATCGCCGTGCCCCAGGATGAGGCGGTGGTGGTTATCACCTCTGCCCACCATCCGAAGGTGGCTACCAGATAATCATAAATACCGCCGATGAGCGAGGCAATGATAAGAGTCTTTGCCTGTCCCCCCTCTTTGGCCGCCCCACCAGATGCCTGACCGGAAACGAGCACCTGCGTCGTAGCTGTTGCCTCCGGGAAGGGGTATTTGCCGTGCATATCCTTCACGAAATACTTGCGGAAGGGGATGAAGAAAAGGATACCGAGGATACCGCCGAGCAGTGAGCTCAGGAATACCTGATAGAACTGCACGGTGATGTCGGGATATTTCGCCTGAAGTATATAGAGGGCGGGAAGCGTGAAGATCGCGCCGGCCACAATCACTCCCGAGCAGGAGCCGATCGACTGTATGATCACGTTCTGCCCCAGGGAATTTTTCTTTTTCAAGGCATTGCTCACGCCCATAGCTATAATGGCGATAGGTATGGCTGCCTCAAACACCTGACCCACTTTCAGACCGAGGTAAGCCGCCGCGGCACTGAAGATTATAGCCATAAGCAAGCCCATTCCCACTGAATAGGGAGTCACCTCCTGCTGATCATGGGCAGGCTTCATCACCGGCACATACTCCTCGTCGGCGGCAAGCTCGCGGAAAGCGTTCTCCGGCAGCCCGGTGTCGGTGGTGTAGAATTCTTCGTTCTCTTTCATATTGTCGTTATTGTTTGTTGTTCGAGTAAGACGATGTTGTATGCAATACGCGAATTTAAGAAAAATTTTTCACATTTCCCTTAATAATCGAAGCAACCGGCACATATATCATAAAATCTACACCGTTGGTGAATTTATATCATCAGCCGATTAAACCTTTTCAGCATCGTTGTGTCATAACATAGGTTTGAATTGTGCCGTGTCGCTGAAAGAGGCGTGTGCCCCCGTGAGGGAAAGATGCCGACAAAAGCGCACAGAGACTAAATTTCTATAAGCCATAAAATGAGTGTAAGGAGTTTGATAACTCTCGGGATGATGGCAATCCCGATGATTGTATGTGCCAAAGGCACTGTTACAGGTAAAGTGGTCAACAAAGGGACGGGCGAACCGATGGACTTCGTGAATGTCCAGGTTTTCGAATCTTCCGGAAAGAAACCTCTACAGGTAGCTGCCGTTACCGATGAGAACGGTAATTTCACTATCACGATACCGCGCGACGGATCGTTTGTGATAAAGATCACCAACGTCGGCAGCGTGAATCAGGAACGCGCCGTGAAGATATCCGGTGCGCCTGTGGATTTAGGCACCATCAGTCTTGCCGACGACAGCAAGATGCTCAAAGAGGTGGTTGTGGAGGGCATCCGCAGCCAGATGCGCTTTGAGCTCGACCGCAAGGTCTTCACCGTCGACGCAAACATCGCGGCCGCCGGTCAGAGCGCCAGCGAACTGCTCGAATCGATACCCTCGGTAG
>URNY01000032.1 GCA_900549375.1 uncultured Bacteroidales bacterium
CGGAATCAGCCCTAATTTTCAGTTGACCTCAAAAGTTTAGCGGACAGTAATAATTTCTTAACTATTTCCTAATGAATATTATCGCTTGTTGATGCCAATCATTATCTTTGATGCATTTCCGTCGCGGACAACGATATAGACACCCGGAATCTCGACCTCCGCGGGATCCGAAGCCACTTTAACGCCATCGAGACCATATATGCCGTCGAATTGCGAAAGGCCGCTCGAGCTCTCTATTTCCGCCACTCCCGATTCCGGCTGCGTAGCGGAAAAGCGGAATATCTTGCAGGCATGGGCTCCGAGACGCACTTTCAGCTCAGGATCCTCATCGCGAAGAGTCTCTCCGCTCCAGAGGTCGGTGCGGAAGGGGAGGTTGCGGACACCGGCATCCGAGAGGCGGAGCGTACGGACCATGGCATATTCCTCGCGGTTGAAGAGAGCCACCACCATATCGCCGTTCGCGCACTTGCCGCTCCATATCGTGGAGCCATCCTGCTGCGAATCGCGACTCAGCGGTTTACCATGGAAGCCGTCGCGGACCAGACCGAGCAGACGCTCATTGACCAGATAAGGGAGATTGTCGCCCACCGTGTCATATTGGTCTGCCACGGCCAGCGGCGAGCCTGCCATCACCAGCAGCGAGATCCAGAACTGTTTCTCGGCGGCCGTCGACGCGGTGTTCAGGCGGATGAAATCGCCGTCCATCATGATTTCTTTGCGGTCGATATCGCTGAAATCGAGGAATCCGTCGTAGATATTACCCCAGTTTGCCCAGCCGTTCTGCCATTGGCCGCGACGACGTTGGCTCACGAAATCGAAACCTCCGCCGAATACATCTTCCGAAATGCGGAACATGTCGCCATATTCGCGCTCTGCGCTTGCATGGTCGTAGCTGTTGGGCATCACGAGCGAAATCAGAATCTCGTCGCCGGCCTCCTCGCGTATCCATTTCAGGGCGCGGCGATAGCGGACGCTGCCGTAGGCATTCTCATACATGTTGAGAAAATCGACACGCAGGAATTCATAGCCGAGGTCGATAAAATAGCGTACATAGCCTTTTACCCACTGTTCGGCTCCCGGCTGATCGGTATCGACCCAATATATGAAATCGTTGAACTTATCCTTGCCTGCGATCTGTCGGCTTGTGCGGTCGCTTCCTTTCACGGCCACGTTGGCATCGTAGGCGGCACGCGTCATCCAGAGCGGGTTATAATATATCCCCGAACGGAGACCCTTGCGCGCTGCCAGTTTCACGTAAAAACCGAGATCCTGACCCCAGCCGGAGTTATATTTGGTGATATATCCGTCGGAGCCGATAGACTGGCCTCCCTCGATCCAGCCGTCGGTGCATATCATGTCGTAGCCATGCGGCAGAAGATTCCCGGCCACCCAGTCGATATTTGCCCGCCAGCGGGTTTCGTCGAGAGAGCGGTCCTCTTTGAAACACTGCTCATAGGCTATCCAATACATCGGAGCCTTTCCGGAGCGGGTGAAGGCACTCTCGCGCGCCGCCGCTCCGGCGGCCGTCGCGAGCATCGCCGCGACGGCCAGAGCCGGCAGGATCCTGGTTATCCTCATCATATTCTAACCTTTTTCACTTTATCACCCTTGCGGAGAATATAGATACCCGGAGCGGGTTGAACGCCATCGGGAAGTCTCACTCCGTCGAGACGATAGAACACTGCGGGAGCATTGTCGGATTCGTTGATCTCTTTGACACCGGTGTTGGTGTTGGCCTTGAGCTTGAGCTTGAGGTTCACAGGATCAACCGTGATGTCATAGACCTTTCCGTCGGTTCCCTCGGGAACTCCGAAAAATGCGTTGAGCACCTTGTGGCCCGCGCGGTTAGTATTGGGCTTCAGCTTAATTTCCTTGATTTCATCACCGTTGGCGTCAACAGTCTCCACATAATGGTCGGCATCAGCGTTCTCAGGTATCAGATAATACACCTGATCCCAGTTTCCAATGCCTGTACAGAACTTGAACTGATGGTTGAAGTTTTCATTATTCTTATCCACTTTGTCATAGGTGAGTTTTACGGTCTTGAAGAAGGTACCGTCCTCTTTACGCTCCATTTCCATAGGGTTGCCTGAATCGAAACTGTTGCTTCCTTCGAAACCGTTTTCAGCACTATTCACAAGTCCCAGCATGTAGACCTTGTCGGAAGAGCTATTGAAACTGTAAGATTCATAAGCTTTGTCGTTGGTCAGCCGGATGGTGCGGTCGTTGGTATTGACAACTATTGTGTATAGGCCGCAAACCATATTCTCAAGTCCCCAGTACCAATCCTTGAGACCTCCTGCATCGGAGGCCTTGGATTCCTGATAGGAATATGTTCCCGGAACCACGCGAAGCACTTTATTCTTATATTTCACCTCCGTAGGTACGGCCAATGTCATATCATCGCCATTTTTGAGAATGAACTGCATCTGGTCGCCGTCGGCCGCATTGTAGTGGAGGTCGGCCTTCCAGGTGTAGACGCCATTCTTTCCACTGATACGCCGTGCTTTGGTGCGGTCGGAAATACCGACTGCCTTGCCGATGATATAGATTTCCGGATCGAGCTCTCCGAGATAGGCAACCTGCAGCGTTCCGGCTTCGGAGTCAGCTTTCGAAGGATCAAGGGTGAGCGTCAGTTTATAGCATCCGCTCTTGGTAACCTTGAATTTTTTGTCGCCCTCTCCGTTACGCACCACGGTAAAGGTTCCTCCGGCTTCGTTTATCTCTGTCCATTCATTCTGTGCAAAGTATGCTTCAGGAGTCCATCCCTTCTGGGCAAGAAACTTTATGGCAGAATTGTCGTTGTCGCCTTCATTGGCATAAAGATTTCCCTCCCATGAGAATACATTGCCTTCCCCACGCGACATAAACGTAGGATTGGCCAGATTCCAGTCGGCGGGAGCCGCACCGCCCACCATGTAGATATTTTCGGGCACATCCCAAGCCGAAGCCGTAAGGGATATGGCGGCGATTGTAAAAAGATTTATGAAAAGTCTCATGATATCGTTGATTTTGGTTCTTGTTTATCGGATTATGAATTTGACGGAGTTCTCGCCTACACGCACGATGTAGACTCCGGCGGGAAGCATGGAGAGATCGTTGGTGCCTTCCGAAACGGCGGCTACCGTGCGGCCCGTCATGTCATAGACAACTCCTGCTGCATTGCCTGCGAGCACAACGGCGTTGCCGCTGACGCTTACCACAGCCTGCTCATCGGCGATCTCTGTGACTGCCGAGCCCTCGCCTTCGGCGAGAGTCATTGTCATCTGAGGCACATCGACCGTTACTGTGTATTTGCCTTTCTTGTTCTCTTCGAGGCCGAAGAATGCGTCGACGCCGGTCTTGCCGTCGGTCCAGGTAGTCATGACAACAGGGTATGTGCCGGGGCCTACAACCTGAATGAATCCATCCTTATCGGCACCTGCGGGCACGAGGTAATAGACTTTGTTCCAGTCGCCGCGCGAGGTGCAGAACTTGAACTGCTTGTTGACGTTGTTGGGATTATCGTCGGTTGTGGCATAGTCGAGTTCTCCGGTCCAGGAGAACTTGCCGTTCCCTTTCGAAGTCATGGGGAGAGAATGATTGGAATCGAAACTTTCGGCGGCAAGTCCGAGCATATAGAGTTCGGTGGTATTGTCCTTGTCGAAAGCATAGCTCTTGAGGAGTTTGAGCGTGAATGTCTTGGCCTCGAGGTCTACGGTGATTTCATATTTGCCCGATTTCCCCTCTTTGATGCCCCAGAACCAGTCTTTGAGAGCGCCCGGTTCGGTCTCGGCAGATTCCTGCCAGCCGTAAGTTCCCGGATCGATCTGAAGCACGTTCTTGTCGCCCTCGGCGGGATGGTTCACTTCTGTGGGCACGAGGAATGTCACCTTGTCCCAGTCTCCGCGTGAGAGGACGAACTTGAAGAGTTTGTCTTCGCCATAATAGAGCAGGTCGCCTGTCCATATGAACTTGCCGTCGGTCTCATAGATGGGAGTGGCGTCGGGTGCATTCCATTGTCCGCAGGCGTTTCCGAGCATATAGATGGCTTTTGGAAGCTCGCCGAGATATTCGGCCTTAAGCGTGCCGAAGGCGGGATCGGTCCTGTCGATTGAGAGTGTCAGTTTGTAGCGGCCCTCATCCTCTACAACCCATTTGCTGTCAGGCTGTCCGTTGTGGGTGAGATAGACCTCGCTGGCAGCGAGTCCGCTCTTGCCGACCTTCTCGCCGTTTTCCATCGCCATGTAGGTTTCGCCGCTCCACATTGCGCCTCCCACAACCCAGGGGAATTTGAATTCCCCTTTTGTCAGAGCGCCCGTATAGGTGAATTCATAGTCGTTCACCTTCTCCATCTGCAGAGGAGCGTCGCAGTTCCATCCGGCGGAAGTAGCGCTACCGATGAGGTAAAGATTCTCGGGGAGAACGGCGTCGGCTGCCTGTGCCGAAGCGCCTCCCGCGAGAAGCAGGAGCGTTGCGGCAACTCTGTTTATAATGCCTTTTTTCATGATTTCTCTATGTTTTTATTGTTGTTTTTATTATTGGGATTGGATGTCACTTCTTTGTGACTTTCAGTTCCATGGTTTCGAGGTTCACCTCGATATGATAGTTGCCGTTGTTCTCGCGGGCGATACCCCAGGAGGCGCTCAGGGGCTGACCGGCTCCTTTGATGCGCTTCATGCGGTAGACGCCGCCATCCTCCACGAGTTCGCGATACTGGTCGCTGTCTCCCTTCTCGGGCACGAGGAAATAGACGGCGTCCCAGTTCCCTTTGGAGGTGATGAAGTTGAACTGGCGGTTGTTCTCCTCTTCGGTGTAATAGAGCTCGCCGTCCCATGTGAAGGTATGGGTGTCGCCAACCCGCGTGAGCTGAACGCCCGGGTTGTTGGAATCGCAACCGGAGTGGCCGGCCACGCCCTGCATGTAAAGCTCCGTTTCGAGCTGCGGCTCGGGCTGCGGCTCTGCGTTTCCGGTGCGGGTCATGGTGAAGGTCATGGCTTCGGGATCAACCTCGATGCGGTAGATGCCGTCGGCACCCTCGTTGATACCCCAGAAGGCATCGAAGCCCAAACCGCCGTTTTTCCAGGAGCATTTCTTCATCTTGTGAGTTCCGGCAGATATCCTGGCCACATATCCGTCGGCCATGGCGCGCTCGGGGATGTAATAATCCACGGCATCCCAGTTGCCCGGACGGCTCACGAATTTGAACTGCCTGTTGGCATTGTTGGCCGTGGCGTTGCGGTCGGCATAATAGATGGGACCTTCCCACACGAATGTGCCTTTGGCCTCGTTATAATCCATTTCCACGGGGTTGGAGGAGTCGAAGCTGCCGGCTGCGTTGCCGAGCATGTAGAGTTCCGGACCGCGCACTATCTCGCCGAGATATTCGGCGGCGATTGTGATGGCGTCCTTCCCCTTGGAGCAATCGATGGTGAGATGATATGTTCCCTCCTCCTCGATGCGCCATTTCGAATCGGGATTTCCGGTGGGCACATATTCGCACTCGGGAGCGGCCACGCCGTTGCGGTTTATCTTCGTCTCATGCACGAGGGGCATGATGAATGGAGCCTCCCATTTGTCGCTGACCTGCATCGGGCATTTGAGTTCGCCGGCATAGAGCGGACCGGTGTATTCGAACACCTGGGGAGAGGTCATCTCCATCGGCACCGGCGAGGAGATGTTCCAGCCGGCGGTGGTTCCGTCGCCAACCATATAGAGTTCTTCGGGGGCGAAAGGCTGTTCTTTTTTCTCTACGAGAGTTACGGAAATCTCAAGGGTCTTGCCGTTGATGGAGATGTCATAGACTCCGTCCTCCCCCTCGCGGATTCCCCAGAAATTGTCGCGCAGGTTGCCGGCCATCTCGGAGCAGACGGTGCCCCGGTTGGCGTTCTCGCCCACTTCGACCCATGCATATGAGGTACCGTCGACAACACCCGACTCGGGCACGATATAATGGATCTTGTTCCAGTCGTCCTGAGCGTCGCAGAATTTGAACTGCTTGTTGTCTTTATAGTAATACATCTCTACACGCTTGGTGAAGACGTTTGGATCGTCGGTGGGATCCATGGGGATGGCGGTGTTCGACACAAAGGGGTCGCCCTGCGTATAGCCCGATACACTATAGCCGAGGATATAGAGTTGCTCATAGGCCACATCCTTTTCCGGAATCTCGACAATATTGAGGTCTTTCTCCGCGTCGCATCCGGCCGAAAGAAGCATCGGCATGAGAGCCAGCGCCGTCAGAGCTTTATTCAGTAGTCTCATTATTTTCTGAATTTTTAAGTAGCTAAGAAAATATGTGTTATCACTCAAATCAGTATCCGGGGTTCTGCACGAGATTATGGTTCGTGTCGAGAGCCTTGCGGGGAAGAGGATAAATCTTGGTATGGTCGTCGGCATCGGGCTGTTTGTCCCACCATGCCGAGGTGTTGAAGCGGCCGAAACGTATCAGGTCGATACGGCGGCGACCCTCGCCGAGGAACTCGCGTCCCCACTCGTCGAGCAGCTCCTGCTCGGTGAGCTCCACCTTACCTTCGGGAGCGTAGAGCACATCGTTCCAGTCGCTCTGCGGATAGTTGCGCTTGCGGACGCTGTTGAGCAGCATGGAGGCTTCATTCTTGAGTCCCTCGCGGAACTTGCATTCGGCCAGCGAATAGATAATCTCGGGAAGACGGATCTCGCAATAATCAGATTCCATGCAGCCCGACTCCTCGTCGGAATAGAGAGGATATTTCACGAAATGCCAGCCGCTCTGGTGGTCGCCGGAACGCAGGTTGCTCGTTTTGTTGGCAGGCCACTGGCTCGGGCGCAGACCCTTGAACTGGCCCACTGCATCGCGGATATAAAGCTCATAGCTTCCGTCGGGCGATGTCATCTTCCCTTTCTTTCCCTCTTTCACAACGTCGAGCGAGCCGAAGAGCATCATCCCCTCGCGCTTGTTGTTGCCCAGATTGCGATAGAGCTTCAGACGCTCGTCGGAGGGATATTTGCGGAATTTCTCGGCCGTGTTACCAAGGGTGTAGGAATAGAGGCGGCCGCTGAGGTCGTAGCTCGGCGTGAGGGCGTATTTGCAGTTATGGTCGCCGCCGTCGCATTTAGAATCGTTCACGTAATATTCCATCTGCTGGGGCACGCTCCACCAGTAGGTGTCGCCCTTATAATGCCAGAATGTATAGCTTTGGGAGCCGGAAAATCCGAAGATCACCTCGTCGGATGTTTCGTTGTTCCAGTCGAACGCTTCGTCCCAGCGGTCGGCTACTTTATAGAAGCCGTATTCGCCGTCGATGAGCTTGCGGGCTATGGCAGCGGCCTCCGTGTAATGGGGAACGCCGATATAGACTTCAGAATTGAGATAGAGGCGCACGAGCAGAGCGGCCACACCGGCCTGGTTCCACTGTCCCTGATTACCCTGATTGCCGCCAGAGCCCTGCTTCTGGCTGATGAGCGTCAGAGCGTCCTGAAGCTCTGACTCAATGAAGGAGAAGAGCTGTTCGGGGGGAATCTGCTTGCCGTCGGAGGAATCGGGATCCGTGGCGGTATAGAAGGGGACGTTGCGGAACATGTCGAGCAGACGCAGATAGAAGTAAGCGCGCATCACGCGGCACTGCTGTTTCATTGAGGCGAATTCATCCTCGGTGAAGCCGAGCGAGCGGCCGTCGAGACGGTCGAGGTCTTCTATGACGTAGTTGCACTGCATGATGCCGGTGAAGCATCCGTCCCATTCGGAGTCGAGATAGTCGGCTTCGGAATCCCATGTGTGATAATGGAATTTCTCCCATTTGCCGCCGTCGTACCACCAGGAGTCGCGCGTCGGGGTTATGATCTGGTCGCCGGAGAGCTCATTGAGCGGCATCCGGCTCTGCACCGACCAGTAGGCGTGTTCGAACGGGCGGTTCACCGCGCGTATCACGTCCATTTTCGTGTTGTAATAATTGTCGCTCATCACCTGGTCGTAGACCGTCTCGTCGAGATCGGTGCAACCGGCCAGCAGCAGGGCCGCGCCTGCAAGAGCTATATTCTTGATTGTATTCATGGAATCTATGTATCGTTGTCGATGAAACGTTTAGAAACTCAGGCGCAGGCCGAGGATGAACTGTCGGCATGAAGGATAGTAGGTGCGCGAGCCGGTGGCGCCGGGCTCGAGACCGTTGACCTGTACGGAGGCCGGATCGATGCCGCTGTAGCGTGTCATCGTGGCCAGATTCTTGGCCGTGAAATCCACGCGGAGCTCGTCGAGGAAGCGGGCGTTGACCTTCCAGGTATATCCGAGCGACACCATGTCGAGTTTCACATAGTCGCCTTTCTCGAGATAATAGTCGCTCACAACCTGCTGTCCCTTTATGAGGGCGTTCTTGGTGTAGGCTTTCTGGAGCACGTTGCCCGTGAAACCCTGAGTGCCGTAATAGAAATCCTGCGTGTTGAAGATGTCGAATCCGAAGGCACCGCGGAAGAATACCGAGAGGTCCCAGTTGCGCCAGCGGAGATTCCCGGTTAGCGAGGCGTTGAACTTGGGAAGACCGTTTCCTACGATGCGCTTGTCGTCGTCAGTAGCCTCGGAGGCGGGAATCATGTTCCCCTTCTTGTCATAGACCACGAAGTTGCCGTCTTTGTCGATTCCGGCATATTTGAACATGTAGAAGTTACCGATCCTCTCGCCGGCCTGAATACGTTGCAGCGTGTGCATCGGATAGGGGTCGGATGTGCCGCAGACGTCGTAGTAGTCCTGGCCTACATACTGGCCGTTGCTGAAGGATACGAACTTGTTGTCGCATGTGGCGCCAATGAAGTTGAAGCTCAGATCCCAGTCTTTGGTGCGGATGGGGTTATAGCGGAGGTCGATCTCTACTCCGGAGTTCTTCATCGTGCCGACGTTCACGAAGGTCGTGCCGTGCAGGTAGGGAGGAACGGGCACGTTGTAGTCGCCCAGAAGGTCCTGCTGACGGCGGTTGTAGTAGTTGACGGATCCGGAGAGCTTGTTGTCGAAGAGGGCGAAGTCGATGCCGACGTTCCAGTTCTTGGCTTTCTCCCATTTGAGGTTGGCGTTGACGTTTCGCGCCGGCCCCCAGACCTGAATCCATTTTCCCTGATAGTAGACATAACCGAAGCCGGTCATAGTGGCCAGCGAGCGGTAGAAATCGAAGTCCTGGTTACCGGTCTCGCCATAATCGGCGCGGATCTTGAGGTCATCGAGCCATGAGGCCGCGCCCTGCATGAATTTCTCCTGGCTTATGCGCCATCCTGCCGAAACGGCGGGGAAAGAACCCCATTTGTTGTTCTTACCGAATTTGGAACTGCCCTCTCGGCGCAGAGAGGCCGTGAGAAGATATTTCCCTTTGTAGTCGTAGCTGACTCGGCCGAAGAAAGCGATGAGCTTGGAATCGTTCTTATAGGAGCCCATTCCGATATTTCCCTCCTCGATTGCCCACTGGCCGTTGCCGAGATTGTCGGCGCCAAGACCGTCGTTGGCGAAATCCTTGTTGTCGGCGCTCATTCCGGAGTTCTTGATGTACTGGTAGGAATAGCCGAGCATCAGGCGCACATTGTGGTCGCCGAAGCGGCCGGAATAGTTGGCGAGCCATTCGAGGATCTGCTGCGAACTCTTGCCGTAGCTGCGGCTTCCCTCGCCCTCATATCCGTTGGCTATGGCCTGGGTGGAGGTGGAGGGACGGAACCAGTAATTGAAGTTGGAGCTTTCGTGGCCGGCGAAGGTGATCTGTGTGGATAGCGTGTTGTTTCCATATTTCTCCTGATCTTTGAAGAGGAGAGGAAGGAGGTTCACTTTTGCCGTGCCGTCCCAGTCGAGAAGTTTTGTCTCGGCTGTGTTCTGCTCTTTGTTGATAAGCTCTACGGGGTTGTATCCTGCTGCCTGGCCGATGATGGCCGTGTAGCGTCCGGGGTTCTCCTCATCCATGATGGGAGTGGTCGGGTTGATCTCAAGGGCGTTCCGGAAAACGTCCCAGGAAGCGATCTTGCGGTTGATGATACGGGGAGCGACATTCACGTTGAAGGTGAAGAGGCCGCCTTTTGTGGTATGGTTCACCGATGCGCGGGCACCGTATTCCTCGCGGTTGGAGTATTTGTCGACGCCGTTGGCGTTCTTGTAGTCGATAGTGGCGCGATAATTGCTGCGTTCGTTGCCGCCGCTGATGGTGAGCGTATGCTGGTTGGTCCAGCCTGTGCGCGTCACGGCGTCGAGCCAGTCGTCGTTGCCGCCCAGGTCGTTGCCGTTATACTGTCCGGCGCGATATACGCGATACATGTCGGCATCGAGCATCTTGAGGTCGTGGGTAGCTACATTGGCCGCAACCGAACCGGTATAGGTTGTGTGGACCTGACCGTCGCGGGCGCCTTTCTTGGTGGTTACCAGAATAACGCCGTTGGAACCGCGCGTGCCATAGATGGCCGATGCGGCGCCATCCTTCAGGATGTCGAACGAAGCGATATCGTTGGGGTTGATATTGGTGAGGTTTCCACCGGCCACTCCGTCGATCACAATGAGCGGGCCGAGGCCTGCCGCACGCGAGCTCACGCCGCGGATCTGTATCGAGGCCTGATTATTGGGGTCGCCGGCTCCGGTATTGGTAATGGACACTCCGGGGACCTTGCCCTGAATCATCATTGTCGGATCCACCGACGATGCCTTGAGGAAGTCTTTCTCGCCCACATGGGAGATAGCTGATGTCAGCTCTTTCTTGTCCATGGTGCCATAGCCGATCACCACTACTTCGCTGAGAGTCTCGGCATCTTCGGAAAGCTCGATGCGAAGCGAAACCTGTCCGTTGACAGGAACCTCTTTGGATGCGAATCCGATATACCTTACTTCAATGCGCGCGTCCGGCTTTATGCCGGAGAGAGCAAAGTTGCCGTTGACATCGGTCATGGCGCTTTTCTTCGCATCGCCCTTCACTATGATAGTGGCACCGATCAGGGGCTCGCCGTCGGCAGCCGAGACAACGGTTCCCTTCACATCGTGGGCATATGCGGAAAGCCAACATGCCGTCGCTGCCAACAACAATGTCAGAATTCTCTGCATTCTCTGTTTCATGAAAGTTAAGTTTTTTAGGTATTATTGTTCAATATTTTTCACGGCAGTCCCGGCCTCCTCTTCGGGAATATTCTTCGGTCGGAGATGTCACAAAATTAGCACTGTGTCGATTCAATGCAAGATATATAAATCAGAATTAAGACCTTCTGCAAGGTCATATCTCTAATAATCAAATTATTGTCAGGAGAGAGAAAGACCGCTTATTAAGATTTACGGAGAGCTTTTCAAGTGGTTTTTCAGAGCTTCCGGACCTCTTTCACTCAGGGTTTGGGGATGCTCATAACGAGTCTGTCGAAGTCGTCTTTGCCAACCGAGGAGCGCGATTTGAGACGCGTCTTATAGACATAGACCGTATTGACCGACAGGTTGAGATAGCGGGCCACTTCGGCAACATTCTCGATGCCGAGACGCATCAGGGCATAAATGCGCACATCGGTCGGCAATCCGTGTTCTTCATCGATTTCATGACGTTCTCCTTCGGGGAAGAGAGCATCGAATTCTTCGGGGAAATTCGGGAAGAGCTTGAGGAAAGCGCTGTCGAACGAAGTATACATGCGTTCACGCTCGTCCTTTGTTCCTGCCTGCTGAAGTATTCTGGCCACCTCGTCGTATTGGCGCCCTTTAAGCTTAGTCAGAGCGCGTTTCATCTTCCCTTCGATTTCTCCCACAAAATCAGTGTTTCCTATAAGCGACTGTATGATGTAACGGTCCTTGATCTCGCCCGTCTCGCGCAATTGCCGGTTAAGGTCGGAGAGGGCTTCGTTGCTTCTGGCAAGTTCCACTGTCTTGCGCCGGATCTCTTCATGAGATTCGGCAAGACTGCGGTTGCGTCTTCTGAGTTTAAAGAATAACCAGAGCGAGAGGATCAGCAACCCCACAATCACTATCACTATGGCCACAAGCAAGGATACACGGGCCGACACGCGGCCGTAGCGCGTAGTCTCGATTATGGGAAGGACATTGTTGATTTCCTTCTGCCGCAGACGGGAATTGAAGGTTTTGGCGTCTTCGAGCGCATAATGGATATACCGATTGGCGCGCTCAAGCTGGCCGGCTCCATGCATAAGCTGTGCAAGATCTTTGGCGGCCGTAGTCTCTCGCGTGCAGCTGCGGATGTCGTGAATGGCCGAAATGGCAAGATGACGGATCGCGTTGCCGATGTCGCCTGCCACCCAATAAGAGCGTCCGGCTTCGGAATGCACCACGGCGAGCGTATGGTCATCGAGGCTGAATTCCCCGGGAAGGGCGGCATAGGCTTTAGCAAGTTCCGATACCGGAACGCCGCGCAATTCCATTATCGAGATCTCGGCATGCCGCCTGTCGAAACTTCCGACAGGCGCCGCTTCATAAGTCTTTTCGGCATATAACGCAAGTGAATCGGCATAGGCGCGCCCAAGCGGAGAGGAGGCTCCGGCATATGAACTCATGTTGCGGTAATAACACATGCATATGCTGTAGAATGCAGCCAGTTCCTCAGGGGGTATTGTGGTTACGGAGATGGCGCGCAACATATCGTCGGCCTCTTTGAAGAGTCCGACGGAATTATAGCATTCCATCAGCGCGATGCGCGCCAGAGTGAGACGCGCGCGTTGCGCCGTGTCGCCAAGAGCCGTCTGATACATCCTTGTGGCATAACTGTAGGCGGAGTCGAACTGGAAGACTTTGTATTCGCGATAGAGGTCGCGGTAAAGCGAGAAGCGGGCGCCCGGATCGCGCTCGGCAATGAGCCTCTGGCGCAGTCCGGAGATATATTTCTCTTTGTTGTCGATCAAAGAGCCTGATAATCTTATTTCATTGTCGAGAAGCGATAGCAGCGAATCGGTGGACTTGGCGAGTTCGGCTGTATGCGCCGGCAAGGTTGCAACAAGCACATAGAGGAATACCGCCATCACTCTTGCGAACGACAGCGGTTTCTTATCTTTATTGATAAATCCTTTCACTGTTACCGTCATAAGGGCATGTCTACCATTAGGAGGGTAAAATTAGTGCAATTTTTATCTTTTAAAAAATATTTTAACAAATTTTCTCGGCTCCGGCCTATTTGCGACGTTTGGCACCGCCTTTGGCTCGGCGTTTCTGCTTGCTGGGTTCGTTGCGCTTGCCGGGCTTGTGCTGCTCGAGAGGACGATTGGGGTTGCCGGTGTCGGTGATCAGGGCGAAGTCGAGCTGCTTGCGGTCGAGATCGGCACGCGCCACCTGCACTTTCACCTGATCGCCGAGGGTGTAACGTGTTCCGTGGCGGCGACCGACAAGACAGTAGTTCTTCTCGTCGTAGTCATAGAAATCATCGGCAAGATCGCGCACCGGAACGAGCCCTTCGCACATCGAATCGGTCAGCTCCACATAGAATCCCCATTCTGTCACTCCCGAAATGACGCCGTCGTAGATCTCTCCGAGGCGGTCTTTCATGTATTCCACCTGCTTATAGCGGATGGAAGCGCGTTCGGCATTGGCGGCAAGTTGCTCCATCTCGGAGGAGTGGCGGCACTCCTCCTCGAGCTTGTTTTTGTCGACACTGCGGCCTCCGCCGGCATAACGGGCAAGCAGACGATGCACCATCATGTCGGGATAACGGCGTATCGGGGAGGTAAAGTGTGTGTAATAATCCATGGCGAGGCCGTAGTGGCCCACGTTGTCGGTGGTGTAGACAGCTTTGGCCATGGAGCGGATGGCGAGGATGGAGAGCATGTTCTCCTCCCCTTTTCCTTTTACATCGCGCAGCAGGCGGTTCATGCTCTGGTTCACCTCTTTGGCGCGGCCTTCGGTGGCGAGCTTATAGCCGAAGCGCGAAGCTATGAGCGCGAGGTTGCTCATCTTCTCGGGATTCGGGTTTTCGTGGATACGATATACGAAGGTCTTCGGTTTCTTACCCTTCTTCCCTTTTCCGATGGATTCGGCCACGGTGAGATTGGCGAGAAGCATGAATTCCTCGATGAGTTTGTTGGCGTCTTTCGATTCTTTGAAGTAGACGCTCAAGGGCTTGCCGGAGGCATCAATCTCGAAGCGCACTTCGGAGCGGTCGAATTCGAGTGCTCCGGCGTCATAACGGCGCTGGCGCAGTTTCTTGGCAAGATCGTTGAGAATCTTGAGCTCGCGGGCATATTCTCCTTCTCCCTTCTCGATGATTCCCTGAGCCTCTTCATAGGTGAAACGGCGGTCGCTGCGGATGGCGGTGCGGCCGATGCGGCTGTTGACCACATTGGCGTTTGCGTCAAGCTCGAAAATTGCGGAGAATGTGAGCTTCTCTTCGTTGGGACGCAAGGAACAGATGCCGTTGGAGAGACGCTCGGGAAGCATGGGGATGGTGCGGTCCACGAGATAGACGCTCGTGGCGCGCTCGCGGGCCTCTTTGTCGATTATCGAGCCGGGATGCACGTAGTGGGTCACGTCGGCGATATGCACCCCCACTTCCCAGTTGCCGTTGGCAAGCTGTCGGATGGAGAGGGCGTCGTCGAAGTCTTTGGCGTCGCGGGGGTCGATGGTGAAGGTTGTCACGCCTCGGAAATCCTCGCGTCTGGCAATCTCTTCGGGAGTGATCCCCTCTTCGATGCGGTCGGCGGCTTTCTCCACATTCTCGGGATATTTATAGGGGAGGCCGAACTCGGCGAGAATGGCATGCATCTCTGCGGTGTTCTCCCCTTTGCGGCCTAAGATATCCACTACTTCGCCGCGGGGATTCATCTCGTCGTCTTTCCAGTAGGTGATGCGTGCTATGGCTTTGTCGCCGGTCTTGCCGCCACGCAGGCGGTTGCGCGGGATTATGATGTCGGCGGCGAGGAATTTGGAGTCGGTGACAAGAGCGGCATAGTTTTTGTCGACTTTCAGCGTGCCGATGAATACCTGATCTTTGGCCTCAAGGATCTCCATCACCTGTGCCTCCGGCTCGCGGCCGGCACGGGCCGCGGATACCATCACGCGCACTTTGTCGCCGTTGAGGGCGTGCATCGAGTTGCGCTCGGCCACCATTATCTGTTCCTCATCGATAACCACGGCGTTCTTGCCGTTGGAACGGCGCACGAATATGCCGACATTTTCCGTGCCGCGGTTTGAGAAGGCTTTGTATTTGCCGAGGCCAACCTCCTGAATTTCATCGACGGCCACAAGCTCATCGAGAAGATTGATGATGTCGAGGCGACTCGCGGGATTGGTGGCATCGATGGCGAATGCTATCTGCTTATAGTTGAAGGATTGTTTGTTCTGCTTCTGCAGAAACTCCATTATCTTTTCCTGCAGCTCGCGCTTACGCGGGCGACGGGCAGCGTTTTCGGGTTTATTCTTTTTCATATTCAGTAATTTCTTTTTACGTAGCTGTCGTAAGCGGACGCATCTGGGCCTATAGTGTCTTACTACAATTATAACGCCAAATTAACGCTTTTTTCCTGAAAAACACAAAAACCTGCGTTTTCCGCCTTCAAAACCTCTGAGTTCTGCCCTCTGCCCTCTGACTCAGGCTTCGTCTCTCATCACTCTGACCTCCGGCTTAATTCCTGTTTCCGCAAGTGTTGCCGATGCTGCAAGACCGTTGGCCACTACCACGGCTTTGGAGATGTGGTCGCAGATATGAGCGTCGCCGATAAGACGGTCGATGCCGGCCTTATGCAGGTCGGCGCGGACGTTGTCGCGCACGCCGGAAAGCACTATCTTTATTCCTTCGCGATGTGACGATTCGATGAGAAGCTGAAGGTTATGGAGGCCCGTCGAGTCGATGAAGGGAACTTTACGCATACGGATGATCCGCACTTTCGGCTTCTCTTGAAGCGACAGACGCACCATCTCGTCGAATTTCGTGGCGGCGCCGAAGAAGAAGGGGCCGTCGATTTCATATACCGACACACCGGGGCGCAGATCGAGCACTTCATGTCGCGAAATGTCGGTGCCGTCCATGGCGTCGAGCTGTTCGCCGTAGACTTTTATCGTGGTGTTCTCCGTGATGCGTCGCAGGAACACCACCACGGCGAGCAGAAGTCCGATTTCGATGGCGATGGTCAGGTTGAAGACCACTGTCAGCGCGAATGTCACCACAAGAACCCAGAAATCCCCTTTCGGATTATGAACCATGCCGTAAACCGTGCGCCAGCCGCTCATGTTGTAGCTCACCATGATGAGCACGGCGGCCAGACAAGACATGGGCACAAGGTTGATAAGGGGCATAGCGAACATGAAAACACAGAGGAGCACAATGGCATGCACGATTCCGGCCACAGGTGTCTTGCCGCCGTTGGTGATGTTTGTCATGGTGCGGGCTATGGCGCCGGTTACGGGAATACCGCCGAAGAGAGGAACGGCCACATTCGCCAGGCCTTGCCCTATCAGCTCGGTGTTGCAGTTGGTGCGGTCGCCGGTTCGTCCGTCGGCCACTGTTGCGCTCAGCAGACTCTCGATAGCGCCGAGCATGGCGATGGTGAAGGCCGATGGCAGCAACATGTTCACTGATTCCATGTCAAGGCCGATATCCGCAACGCGCGGAAGTTCCGGCACCAGATTGCCGAAACGGTCACCGATGGTGGGTATGCCGGTGATTCCGAAAGCCTCGCGCATGATATAGACTACGGCCGTGACTACCACGATGGCCGTCAGCGAGCCGGGGATGCGCTTGGATATACGGGGCATGAGGATGATAATCAGAAGTGAGAGCACTCCGACACAGAGAGTGGAGATATCAACCGAGCCGAAATGGCGCAGATAGACACCCCATTTCCCTATGAAGTCGCCGGGAACCGGCTCATTGATGGAGAGTCCGAAAAAATCAGGCATCTGAGTGGAGAAAATCGTCAGGGCAATACCGGCCGTGAAACCGACCACAATCGGGTAAGGGATGAATTTGATGATGGTGCCGAGACGAAAAAGTCCCATCAGAAGCAATATGCATCCTGCCATGAATGTGGCCAGTGCGAGTCCCTGAAGACCGTAAAGCTGAATGATGTTGTAGATGATAACGATGAAGGCCCCCGTAGGACCTCCGATCTGCACCGAGTTGCCTCCGAACGCGGAGACTATGAAACCGCCCACTACTGCCGTGACCAATCCCACCGTGGGGCTGACTCCGCTGGCTATCGCGAAGGCAATCGCCAATGGAAGGGCAACTATGCCGACAACAATGCCGGCGACCATATCACTCCTGAAGCGAGCCATGCTGTAGTTGCGGCACGCCTCCAATAATGCCGGATGAAAATCCGGCTTACCTGTAATTTTCATAATTGCACTGCGAGAGCCTCTGCTCCCGAATCATTTTTACCTAATTTTTACCTGTATTTCTATCGGGCGCAAAATTAGTAAAAAATCCGCAAGCGGCAAAAAAGGCTATTCTTCGGCAGGATGCAGATGCGCGTAAAGAGCGGCGCCCTTCGATTTGCCGACAACGGCGGCAATCTCGTCGAGCGTGGCCTCTTTCACTTTTCGCAAACTGCGGAATTCCTTCATCAGTCGGGCGGAGGTGGCCGGCCCGATGCCTGGAATTGAATCCAATTCGCTGGCAGTCTGCGACTTGGAACGACGATTACGATGATGAGTGATGCCGAAGCGGTGGGCTTCATCGCGCAATGCCTGTATCACTCTGAGACTCTGCGACTTCTTGTCGATATATAGCGGCAGACTGTCGCCGGGAAAATAGATCTCCTCGAGTCGTTTGGCGATTCCGACAAGCGCAACCTCTCCACGGATTCCCATCTCGTCGAAAGCTTCCACGGCGGCGCTCAGCTGACCTTTGCCGCCGTCGACCACCACCAATTGAGGCAGGGGTTCCCCTTCGGCCATCATGCGTGTATAGCGTCGGTGAAGCACCTCTTTCATCGATGCGAAATCATCGGCTCCGACCACGGTCTTGATGTTGAAATGGCGATAGTCGCGCCGGGCGGGTTTGCCGTCGCGGAAAACCACACAGCTTGCCACGGGATTCGTGCCCTGAATATTCGAATTGTCGAAGCATTCGATATGACGTGGCTCCACAGTTAGCCGGAAATCGCTTTTCATCCGTTCCATAAGTTTCTCGACGCCCCTCTCCGGATTAAGCTTCTCGGCCTGCTTCTCTATGTCTTTCATGTATTGCGTGGCGTTGCGGATTCCCACATCGAGAACTTTGCGCTTGTCGCCGCGCTTGGGCATAACAAACTCCACCCCTTCGAATTCCACATCCGGCAGGAAAGGTACTATCACTTCGCGGAATTCGCGGTCGAATCGGTTGCGCACTTCATCTATGGCCATCGATAATATCTCTTCGGGACTCACCTCGGCATTGCGTCGCCGGAACTCGAGGTTGAGACTCTGCGTCACGGCTCCGCGGTTGAGATGCATGAAATTCACAAACGCCCGGTCTTCGTTTTCGACATAAGCGAACATATCGGCCGACGGCGCGTCGGGCTCCCCTATCACGCTCTTGGCGTTGTAGCGCTTCACGGCTTCATATTTCTCTTTCACCGCCTGTGCCTCTTCAAATTTCCAGGCGTCGCTCAGCCTCGACATCTCCTCTTTCAGCATTCGCTCGAGCTCCACTGTCTCGCCGTTGAGAATCTGACGGACGCGCGAAATATAGACGCCATATTGCTCGGGATTCATGAGCCCGCGGCATGGTCCTCCGCATTTGCCGATATGATAGTCGAGACAAAGGGAATATTTATTACGGGCTATGCTCTTTTCATCGAGCGCATGTCGGCAGCTGCGCAAGGGATAGACCTCGCGAATCAATTCAAGGACGACACGTGCGGACTGTGTGTTGCTGTAGGGTCCGTAATAACGGGCTGCGAGTCCTTTTTCGCGAGTCATGAAAACCCGGGGATAAAGCTCCTTTGTCACTACAATCCATGGATAGGATTTGTCGTCCTTGAGCAATACGTTGTAGCGGGGCTGATATTCCTTTATCATCGCATTCTCGAGATGAAGGGCATCCTCCTCCGAGCTGACTACAATGAAGCGCATGTCGACGATGTTGCGCACAAGGAGGTTTGTGCGCGTGGAATCATGCCGGCGGTTGAAGTAGGAAGAGACTCGCCGTTTCAGCCGCTTCGCTTTGCCGACATATATCACCTTCCCGGTGCGGTCGAGATACATATAAACTCCCGGGAGATCGGGCAAGTCGAGTATCTTTTTGCGCAGTTGCTCGCCGGGGCGGTTGTTGAAAAGATCCTCTCTTGTCCTGTCGGGCTTTATCTCTATGTCAAACCCTCCGAATTCATCGATGTTTCTTCCGGTCCCGGCAAGCAGTTCGGAGACTCTGTTTTCTTTCTGGGGAGCGGGCTCGATATTTGTTGTGTTTTCCGTGTTCATCGGCAGAATTTGGGGATTTTAGAGAATATATAAAAATAGCGCATGGCCTGCCCGCGATATATTTCGGGCAGGCCATGCGAAAATAAGAAATCAATATTTGAGCAGGGATGTAACCTCGCAGTCGGCGGGGAGTACGTCACGTCCGTTGAGAGCGGTGAGCTCCACGATGAAGTTGATGTAGATTTTCTTCGGATTCATCGACTTCACAAGGTCGTAGCAGGCACGCATCGTGCCCCCTGTTGCGAGAAGGTCGTCATGGAGAACAACCACATCATTTTCATTGATGGCATCGCTGTGCATCTCGATTGTGTCGACGCCATATTCTTTGGCATATGCCTTTTTAATTGTGACGGCCGGAAGCTTACCCGGTTTGCGGGCGGGCACGAAACCACAGCCAAGCTCATATGCAAGTATAGATCCGCCGATGAAACCGCGCGATTCTATACCTACTACTTTAGTCACTCCCTTGTCGCGATAGAGATCGGCCAGGGCCTCCCCCGTCAGATGGAGCGCCTCGCCATTCTTGATCATGGTTGTCAGGTCGCGGAAAAGAATTCCTTTGGAGGGAAAATCGGGAACGTCCCTGATGATTGTTTTCAGTTCTTCAATCTGCATCATATTTGTCTTATGTTTTTGATTTTTTTAGATTCTATTCTTTAGACTTTATTCTTTTCTTTAGAAATGCTCATCGATTATATCTAACGTTCCATGCTCCTTTTTATGTTGCGAAGTTAATGTTTAACGCTATAAACCGAATGAAACTTCTTGTCATAATTGTTTGGATTCCAATCTTATTGTTTTAAATTGTTCCACGTGGAACAATCTTACTTTAACTTTTCTCCTTCCCTAATTCTCATTTTCGGAGAAGCAGGAGCAACACATTCACATCGGCCGGGGAGACACCGGGGATACGCGAGGCCTGTCCGATTGTTGAGGGGCGATGCCGTTCGAGTTTCTGACGCGCTTCCGTCGAGAGAGCGTTGATTTCGGAGAAGTTCATATTCTCGGGAATACGGACATATTCGAGACGCTGCTGCTTATCGGCGAGCTCCCGTTCGCGGGCGATATAGCCTCCGTACTTGATAAGAATCTCGGCGGCCTCGATTATCTCACTCCGCCTTTCGACTTCTATCTTTTCGAGTCGGGCGCGGACTTTCGGAAGTACTTCGGCTATGGCTTCGATCGACACATGCGGGCGCTTGATGAGCTCGACGAGTCGCGTTCCGGCAGTCAGCGGAG
>URNY01000033.1 GCA_900549375.1 uncultured Bacteroidales bacterium
AACTCAATTCTATCACTATATCTTTCCGCATTTCACTTTTTTGTAGTAACTTTGCAGAGCTAAAATAAGCCAAAATACAATGAACAGACTGAACAATCCTTCCTCCCGCCTCAAACTCTGCAACCGCACACTCGGCATCACGCTGCTTCTGATGTTGGCATCGGGCATCCAGCTTGAAGCCACTTCCGGCCGATATCCCTGTTCGGTATGGCTGCATATCATACTCGGGATTCTGCTTACCGTTCTATCGATTTACCATATTTACCTGCATTACAGGAAAAGCAACTGGTTCACCCGGTTTGCCAAGAACCGCAACGCCTCGACCCGAATCCTCTGGTGGGTGTTCCTGCTGACCGCTGTCACAGGTATAGCGTCTACCATCAGCTGGATTGGCCACAATCAGCACACTCCCCTCGGCGGCGTGCACGGCAAGATCGGCTTTCTGATGGTGATCATAGCCATAATCCATGCAGTCCGCCACATCCGCAAAAAGAAACGCCTCGCCCGCGTAGACTCTGTCAATAGTTGAGCCCGAAGTGCCAAAGAGGAACGAATGGGGCATGTCCGAATTCTATATCATCGCGGACAACTATCCCTTTAGGATCTCCTTCGAGTTGGCGCTTCCCCTTCTTAGAGCCACCAATCTCGAATATATGCTCGCCGATTCTGAAATCAGTGATTTTTGATGAGACTATCTCATTGTTTACTCTCATCTGATTATAAAAGAATGTTTCGCGAACGTTACCGATATCGGTGCCTTCTCCCTGAAGTGCATACATCAGGTTCGGATTGTCCACATACACTTTTTCCACCTTTCCGAGGCCACGCATTCCTCCGGTTTCGTCACGCAACAGTCCAATCATACCTCCTTTTTCAAGGTATGCCAGATAATCCGGCAAATCATTTTTACTCACCCTCAACTCTTGTCCGAGACTTGTCATATTCGGTTTATACGGCGCTGATTGAGAAAGTAAACCGAGAAGTCGTCGCAACTTTTTGGCTGTTGACACATTCATACCCGCGTATTGCGGTATATCCACCTCAAGTGTTTGTTGCATTATTTGCTGAAGGCGTATATCATAACCGGGCAAATTGCTGAAAGGATAGTATCCCTTGCGAAGATACTCTCTAAAATCCGGTAGCGGGTGATAATCAGTTGGCAATTCTACCTTATTCTCTATGATTTCATCGAGATTATATACCGGAAATTGTATTCCCCTGAACATTGAGAGATATTCTCTGAAAGAAAGTCCTTGCATGTGGAACATCAAGGCGCGTCGGCTCAGGTCTGCGGCTCCATGATATATATCAAGCACCGAACTGCCGATAAATATCACCTGCAGGGTCGCATGAGAATCATATATTTGCTTCAGTTCTCTCGACCAACCTTCATATTTGTGAACTTCGTCAATAATGAGATGCAAGCCTCCATCCTTTATCAGGTCATCGGCGAGTTCTGTCAAGGTGTGAGTTGCGAACCAGCTATGGTCGGCCGTCACATATAACCAACGTTCCGGATCCGGCTGGGATAAGAGATATTGCTTCACCATTGTTGACTTACCCACACCTCTGGGTCCTACGATACCAACCATACGATCTTCCCAAAAGATTCGATCGTACATATACCTGTGAAATTCGCGAGGAGTATGTGCCAACTCCTCGCGCATGAATTCTATCAGTTGCAAATCTATCATGAGCGTAAGTTTTTTGCAAAGATAATACTTTCCCCTAAGAAGGGAAACTTTTGAGAAAATATCTCCCCTTCAAGGTGACAATTTTGGAAATAATCGTCACCTTTGAGGGGATAGTCGGAATGACTGTGGGTTGAATTCAATGATCGTAACCGGGCCCGACAATTCTTCATCGCGTAAAGAATTGCTTTATTCCGCCTTCCATCATCTCGAGTTCAAAAAAGCCAAACCATCGGAAGTCAATGAACTGAGCATCTCATCCACAAATCTTTTCTACGACCGAACTTCCGACTCAATCAAATTAACAACAGATTCAGACAAGAGCTGTACTATCGGAATCTTCAACCTTGATGGAATTCTCATGATGAGTGCGGAAATTTCTAATGGGAATGCACTATCAATTGAAAAACTTCCTACCGGTATCTATATTGCTGTTGCTATGGGTGCCAACCTAAATCAGAAAATCAAATTCGTAAAGTAAACCTACCATGAAAATTACAAAAATATTCAAATATTCTTTATTTTCAATCGCCTGCATTCTATCCATTTTTGCAATGGCGGCAATCATGCTTGTTCTCGACTGTTCGAGCTCGCTCGGCGATCAATTTGCCAATGACCAGTCTAATGCAAAGGGATTTATCAAGACTTTATATGAGGCTGCCAGCTTGAATAACGATGATCCTGACAACCCCGAAAAGCCGGATGTCACCATCTACTCTACCACTCCTAAAGATCTTTCACTTGCTATCTGGAAAGACGGCACGCGATATTACCTCACCGAGGAACAATATAAAACAGCCAATCTCAGCGGCGCCTCAATCGAAGGTCTTACCGTATTGTCGAACATGGGCAATTTCATCATCTCATTGCATGACTTACAAACCAATATAACATATGTTGAGTATGCCATGAAATATTACAAGGATCTTTTGCCTGATAAAGATCAGGCAACTGTGATAAGTGCAAGATATTAGAAACAGAGGAGTCCTCTTTTACGGGGACTCCTCTGCAATAGCCAATCTTTTTTACCTTAAATATTGTGCCCTATTATTAGATTTCTTGATAAGTATATATGGAGGCTCCTTGAATATATTATATCTGTTTAATTGATATAGCATAGCCACCTCCGGGCGCTGCTTTCATTTTTAATTTTGTCTTTGCGTTAACTTTTTTAGAAGTAATGTTATATGCCTGTGGATTGTTCAAGTAGTTGGCATCCGACGCATCAGCATAAATCGTCGCTTCATATTTCTTATTAGGGTCAAGGAAATCAAGCGAAAGAGTGGATTCATATCCATCCTCATTTGCGGTACATCCCACATACCAGTCGTTTCCACCTTTTGCTTTGCGGGCAACTACTATGTAGCGTCCCGGTTCGGCCGCAATATATCGACTTTCATCCCAATCTACGGGCACATCCTTTATGAATTGGAATGCGTCCATGAAGCGATTATATACTTCAGGAACATCTGCTGCCATCTGGAGGGGACTATACATAGTTACATAAAGGGCCAGTTGACGCGCAAGCGTGCTGTTAACGTGACCCTGACTGTTCGGGTTAACCTTTTTCATGTCCATTTCGAATATACCGGGAGTATAATCCATCGGACCACCCTGAAGTCTGGTAAAAGGAAGAACCGTAGTGTGCGAGGGCTTATTTCCAGCGAAAGATTCATATTCAGTACCGCGTGCGCTTTCATTACCGATGAGATTAGGATATGTACGGCAAAGACCGGTGGGGCGAACCGCTTCGTGAGCATTGACCATAATGTGATGCTTTGCGGCCTCTGTCACAGCATATAGATAATGGTTATTCAGCCACTGGCCGTAATGATGTTCACCGCGGGGAATCATGTTGCCCACATAGCCGCTTTTAACAGCATTATAGCCATATTTATTCATTAGATTGTATGCCTGCTCCATGTGGCGTTCATAGTTGCGTACAGAACCGGATGTCTCATGATGCATCATTAACTTCACGCCTTTTGAATGTGCATATTCATTAAGCATCTTGATGTCAAAATCAGGATAAGGAGTCACGAAGTCGAAAACGTAATCTTTAGAGTGTCCGAACCAATCTTCCCATCCGACATTCCATCCTTCCACCAATACCTGGTCGAAGCCATGCTCGGCCGCAAAATCGATATATTTTTTTACATTCTCATTGTTTGCAGGATGCTGGCCGTGAGGTTTTGTATTGGTATAATCAAGCTGATTGAGTTTAACAGATGGTAAATCATTGGTGTAAGACCATTGTTTTCCTCCGCCAATCATTTCCCACCACACACCGATATACTTCACCGGTTTAATCCATGATGTATCATCATAGGCACACGGGTCGTTCAGATTGAGAATCAGATTGGATGAAAGCATATCACGGGCATCATCACTTACCATTACAGTTCGCCACGGTGAATGGCATGGCGACTGAAGATGTCCTTTGTTCCCCTGGGCATCAGGTGTGAGCCAAGATGTGAATACGAGATTCTTGTCATCGAGGTCAAGATGCATACAAGAGTAATCAACGAGGGCTGCTTCATGAAGATTGATATAGAGGCCATCGTCAGTTTTCATTTGGAGCGAAGTCTGCACACCTGTGGGAGAAAATTGGGTCTGCGACGCATTGCTGCAAATTGCATCCTTCATCTTCCCACGTATTTCGGAAAGGCGACATTCTGTGTAGTCGTATTCCTGAGTGTCATAATCGCCGGCAATCCACCATGCAATATGGTCACCGGTCATTGCAAACTGTGTTTTTTCCTCCTTGATTATGAAATAGGTCAAGACTCCCTCCTGCGGAAATTCGTAACGGAAACCGACACCATCATCATATACACGGAAACGCAAATCCATTTTACGATAATGCTCAGGCTGGTCGAGATGGAGCAGCAGTTCATTATAATTGTTCCTGATACTGCTGTTTTCACCCCACACGGGATGCCATGTCTCATCAAATGAGGACACGGATGAGGATGTTAGTTTGAATCCATCCATCATGTCCGGGCCGTCGGCCAGTTGAAGGCCAAGAGTGGACGGTTTAATTACCTCTCTACCCTTATAAGAAACATTATATGTAGGAACGCCGTTAACGACATCCGCGTTAACCGTTACGGTACCAGACGGAGAACTGATTTCTACAGCCTTCATTTCCAACGGAAAGAGGCATAACCCTGCCATGACCGAAGTCATGGCAGAGATATACTTAAGTTTTGTGAGCGCTATTTTCATTTTGACAGTCTTACTATTTTGCAACCATGAGCCGGCACAGTTGCAGAAATTGTTGATACAGAACCTTCATCAGCATGACGCCAGAGGTCACGCATCTTCCATTCGCCTTCTATACCCAGAGTGCTTAGGTTCAACGAATATGCACGGGAATTATCATCGCGGTTAAACAGACCTACAATGTAATCGCCATTGGACATCTGTCCGAACCATACTTCATTGTTCTTATCATTGAGTTTGTCGCTCAACGGCTTGCCAACAAACTTGTCAGTATTGAGCTCAAGCAGTTCTGAATTGGTGTAGAATTTGAGATTATCTCCGATAGTGTTATGCTGGTCGGCTACTGTTACAGGGCCACCCGCCATAAGCTGGAGCGATACGACTGTCTCGCGTTCAGCATCAGTATCAAACTTGTTAAGGCGAATAAAGTCGCCGTCAAGAATAACTTTGTCGCGGCCTGCGATATGTGACCAATAGGTGAAACCATCGAACATATTCATGCAGTTGGGCCATGTCGTATAAGATTTGCCTTTATCCTGTGCTGAACAGTGCCACCAGCCACCACCGGATGTATCGCACACAATTCTTACCATGTTGCCATACTTAGCTTCCACTTCAGCGTCATTATAGAGGTGAGGCATCACGAGTGAAGTGAAAATACCGTATTTCTTTGCAGACTCTGCGATGTAAGAGAGGGCACGGGCATAGGATTCGCGGCCGTATCCACGTCCGACAACTCCCATGTTGCGGTCTTTGCCATCTTCGTACCATGAAAGGAAGTCCATTCGGATATAGTCGATACCAAGTTCTTTGTAATGCTTGAAGAAACCATCGATAAACTCTCGTGTTCCGGGATTTTCCGCAACAGCCCAATGGAACCCACGATCTTCGGCATTTGGATTCTGCACGGAAGTCGAGCCATTGTAATAGAGTGAACTGAAATCGTAATCAGTCCCTTCTATCTTGGTTTCCCGCGGTCCATGAATCCATAACGGATTGTCATAGACTCCGACTTTGAGTCCTTTCGCCTTACACTTGGCTACGAGGTCTTTCAGTGCCATAGAACCATAATGGGTCATGTATCCAGTTCCGTCTTTGGCAAGCATCGGGATGAATCCGTCAGTGCAGATCATATCATATCCATAGGGTTTGAGATCCGATGCCACCCAGTCTATGATTTTATCCCATTCCTCAGCCGAAATGTCCATATCGGCGTCTGCCACGCCCTGTTGAGACTGTTCGTAGCAGTATTCATACACACTCCAGTATAGCGGAGCCTTGTAGGTATGTATTTCGCCCACATCAGGAAGCTCAGGAAGCTCGAATTTGGGCGGATAGCGCATCTCTATTTCATCCGAACAGCTTGCAAGCGCCAACATTGTCAAAGCTGATGCCATTATATTCATTTTCATCGTTCAATAAGATTAGTTTAGATATTTGACGGATATGGTCATGGCCTTAGTGTCAAAGGTCAGCTCATATTTACCCTCATCCACGACATTCCACTTATAGTCCGGGTCCCCCGCACGGCATATCATATCAGTTGCAGATACACCTGATTTTGATACAGTGCAGTTTTCTGTTGACGGACGATAGAAAGCCGCCCCGAAGTCCTTTTCAAAACTGCATTTGAACTCACCTTGTTTCAATGTGCCGGTCCATGTATATACTCCCTCCTTGCCGTTGACTGCGGTCAGGACTGTCGCATCATCCAGACTCCAGCCTCCTGCGGTAGCGCTTCCAATCATGTATAGCGGTTTAGCCTGTTCCTCACCGTCAAGATAGACGGCTTCAAATGTCATGGATTCAGTATTGAAAGTCAAACGGTAATTACCGGCTTCAGTCACTTCCCATTGATCATCGGGTTCGGTTGTAAATACCATGTTGTTTGCACTTGCACCTGATTTGGATACAGTTACTCCTGATGAGGCGGGACGATAGAACGGCGCTCCGAAATCTTTTTCACGGGCAGCCTTGAACGTTCCTCTTGCAAGTTCACCTTCCCAGACAAAAAGATTGTCATTGGCAGCATCGGCCACAATTTCAGTAGCGGCATCCCAGCTCCAGCCACCTTTTGTAGCTTCGCCAATCATATACAGTTTTGATGCCGGTTTGAAAGCGCCCGTATATTCCACTGCGAGAGTCCACTCTTTCAGATTGAAAGTCAGTCGGTAGATACCGGGGGTTTCAACTTTCCATTTATTGTCGGGACTGGTTGAGAACACGAAGGAGTTATCTTCAATTCCGTTCTCGTTAATCTTGACATCGGCTGTTGCAGGGCGTATGAACGAGGCATTCCAGTCTCCGGGAGTGAGGCAGGCTTTCAGTTCACCTGCATACAATTTCCCTTCATAGACAAATTCATACTGAGATTTCTTTTCAACCGGAGTCGGATTGTCGATATTCCATTCGTTGAGAGGAGAGGCGTCACCGACAAGATAGAGCGTCTCAGTCTCGATAGGCTCAATTTCCGGGGCATCCTGTTCGCGCAGATAGGAGGTACTCATTGTCCAATCACGGAGGTTGAATGTGAGGTGGTAAACACCGGCATCTGTAACACGCCATTTGTTATCTGGATCTCCGGCGTGCATCGTAAACTCTGCGTTTGTTATTGCTGTTTTTCCGATTTCCTCGCCATTATTCATCGGGCGAATGAATGCGGCATCCCAGCTGCCCGGAGTTAGACAGAGTTTCATTTCTCCGGCGTTAAGATTACCTTCCCATTCAAACACCAAGGGGTCTTCCTCGGATGCTTCAAAGGGGGTCGGAGCGTCTATACTCCAACCATTGGGGGTGGCGTCGCCTACCATATAGAGTGTGGATGTCTTGATAGGCAGATTGCCGTCAATGATGATCAGGTCTTTTTCATCATCGCAACTCGAAAAGGCCGTTGCCATGGCCAATCCGGTCAAGGTATATATTAATGATTTTAATTTCATATCTTTAGGTTTTTAGAATTGGCCTTTACTTGTTGTAACCGGGGTTCTGCTCAAGATTCGGATTGGCATTAAGAATCGGACGCATAATCGGGAAAATTTCGGTATTCTTGTTTGCATCCGGAGTCTTGTCCCACCATGTTCCGCTGCTGAATTTGCCAAAACGGATCAAGTCAATCCTTCGACGGCTCTCAGCAAAAAACTCTCGTCCCCATTCTGCGAGCAGTTCTTTCTCATCGAGGAAAGCCTTCCCTTCAGGAGAATAAAGCACATCATCATAATTCTCTTCGGGATAGTTGCGTTTACGCACACTGTTAAGCAGCTTGGCAGCCTCGGTTTTGTTCCCCGCGCGTAATTTACACTCGGCCAGAGAATAAATGATTTCAGGGAGACGGATTTCAGTGTAGTCGCTCTCCATCTGATGGGCGTCATCGTCGCTATAGAACGGATACTTGGCAAAGTGCCAACCTGAATTATGGTCGCCGTTGCTGAGATTGCTGGTCTTGTTTGACGGCCATTTGTCAGGTGCAAGTCCCTGGAAGTTTCCTACTGCATCGCGGATATAGAGGTCATACGGCTGTTCGGGTGCGCGTACACGGGCTTTGTTACCATTTTCATCAGTATATTCAAGATAGCCGAAAAGGAACATGCCTTCACGTTTGCTGTCACCCAAATTACGGTACAGTTTCATTCGCTCGTCACCGGGATACTTGCGGAAATTCTGGATGGGCATACCAAGCTCGTATGTGTAGAGATTTCCATCAAGATCATACGATGGAGATGCGGCATATTTGGTATTGTGGTCTCCGGCCTTTGCTTTACGGTCGTTGAAGTAATAGCGTGCGCGTGCCGGAACTGTCCACCAATAGGTGTTGCCGTCATACAGCCAGTAAGAATAGCCCTGAGAGCTTGGGAAACCGAAGATTACCTCATCACACTGGTCATTGTTCCAGTCAAAGGCTGCGTCCCAACGGTCTGCAACAGCATAGGTGCCATAAACGCCGTCAATAATATCCTGAGCAACCTTCTCACAATCGGAATATCTGTTTTCGCCGATATAGACTTCAGCGTTAAGATACAGGCGGACAAGAAGAGCAGCGGCTCCGCCTTGTGTCCACTGACCCTGAAGATTTGAGCCGGTACCAAGTCCGTCTTTTTTGGAGAGTAGTTTGGTGCAGGCTTTAAGCTCGCTTTCGATGAAGTCAAAGATGACCTTGGGTTCAACCTGTTTCTCAGTATTGAGCGACACATCGTTATAGCTTACGGCCAGAGGAATATGACGGAAAGCGTCAAGAAGTCGGATATAGAACCATGCACGCAGGGCGCGGCACTGTGCGTTGAGGTTATCAAACTCTGCCTGTGAGAAACCGAACTGTGACGGGTTGAGTTTGGCAAGGTCTTCGATAACGTAGTTGCACTGCATGATACCTTGGAAACAGCCGTTCCACTCGGTCTGAGCATCGCCACCATCCTCGACATTCCACTGATGGTAGTGGAGGCGACGCCATTGACCTCCGTCGTCCCACCAACCGTCGCGGGTTGGAGTGATGAGCTGGTCAGCAGTGAGTTCGTTAAGCACATGACGGCTGCCGATACTCCAGTAGGCGTGCTCAAACGGACGGAATACAGCGCGAACCACATCGCTCTTCGTATTGTAGTAGTTTTGCGTGCCGACCTGATCGTAGAGCGTTTCATCCAAGTCGGTGCAGCCGGTCATGGCGATTGCGCAGAAGGCCGCAGACGCTATATATTTTAGAAATTTCATTTTTGTCTGTTTTGCAGGTTATTAGAAGTCAAGTTGCAGACCGACAATGAACTGTCGGGTCGATGGGTAATAGGTACGCGAACCCTGTCCGCCGGGGGTAAGTCCGTTGACCTGATATGTAGAAGGATCCACGCCGCTGAACTTTGTGATTGTGAACACATTCTTAACCGTACCATATACTCTCAGGCGGTCAAGGAAACGGCACTTGGGTGTTGGAAGTGTATAGCCCAATGTGAGCATATCCAATTTGAAATAGTCGCCTCTTTCAAGGAAATAATCGCTTACAACAGGATTTGCATCGGGATTGATATCAAAGTTCTTGCCGTATGCCTTTTTAAGCACATTTCCGGTAAAATTACGTGTTCCATAATAGAAATCATGGATATTGAACAAGTCAAACCCGAATGCACCACGGAAGAACAACGCGAGGTCGAAATTCTTATAGCGGAAGTTATGGCTTGTTGACATAGTGAATTTAGGCATACCGTTACCTACAACCTGACGGTCTTCATCTGTAGCCTGAGACGCGCGGATGATATCGCCATCTTTGTCATATACGAGCCATTCGCCACCGTTGGTAATACCGGCATATTTCCACATATAGAAGTTGCCCAGTGATTTACCCTTTTCAATTCGCTGAAGATTGTAGTAAGGATAGGGATCTTCAGTTCCACACATATTGTAGAAATCCTGTCCCACATATTCCGAATTGCTGAAATCAACGAACTTATTGCTCATCACGGTCCCGATAACATTGAAGTTATATGAGAAATCCTTGGTATTGACGGCGTTGAAACTCAAATCTAATTCAAAACCTGTATTCTTCATCGTACCTACGTTTACGAATGTCTCATCAAACAGGTACGGAGGTACAGACACCTTGTAGTTGCCGAGAAGATCCTGCTGGCGACGGTTGAAGTAATTCAACGAACCATAGAAACGGTTGTTAAAGAGCGAGAAGTCGAGGCCGATATTCCAGTTCTTGCCTTTCTCCCAACGGAGGTCGGGATTGACATTTTTAGCCGGTCCCCAAACCTGATAGTATTTGCCATTATAGAAATAGTAACCGAAGCCGGTCATGGTGCTGAGAGAGTTGTAGCTGCCGAAATCCTGATTACCGGTCACGCCGTAGTCCGCACGAATCTTCAAGTCATTGATCCATTCGATGTCTTTCATGAAAGATTCCTGCGAGATACGCCAACCGGCTGACACTGCCGGGAAATCGCCCCACTTGTGATTGGCACCGAATTTAGAGGAACCTTCATGTCGCAACGATGCAGCAAATAGATATTTACCTTCAAAGTCATAGCTAACGCGCCCGAAAAATGAAATGAGCTTGGCATCATTTTTATAACTGCTCATGAGGACTTCGCCCTCCTCTTTAGCAAGTTCCCCGGAACCGATATTGTCCGCACCAAGGCCATCATTCGGAAAGTCCTTGTTCCATGCGCTGAAACCCTGATACTGGGAATACTGGTAAGAGTAACCGACCATTGCTTTGATATTATGCTTGTCGGCAATGCGGGTATTATAATTGGTAAGCCATTCGACTACATACTGGCGCTCTTTTGAGTAAGCTCGGCTGGCCTCACCGTCATAACCGCCGTTTATGGCAAGTGTGCTTGTTGACGGACGGAACCATGAATCGTTGTTGCTGTACTGGTGGTCAGCAAACATTATCTGGGTTGAAAGATTATGGTCGCTTGTACCGTCTTTTGCGAGGAGAGGAAGAAGATTAAGTTTGAGTGTACCATCCCAATCGAGCAATTTTGTATCGGAATGGTTCTTTTCAAGTTTCTGAAGTTCCACAGGGTTGCTTCCTACTACCTGGCCTTGGAAATTGTAATACAGATTAGGATTCTCCGGATCCATTAACGGAGTTGTGGGATTGGCTTCTATTGCATTACGGAATACACCCCAGTCGGCATTATCACGATAGATGATTCGTGGGGCCACATTGAGGTTTATAGTAAACAGTCCGCCTTTTGTTGTATGCATTACTGAAGCGCGGGCGCCATATTCCTCACGATTTGACCGGAGATCGACACCGTTAGCATCACGATAGTCGGCACTTACGCGATAGTTGCTGCGCTCGTTGCCGCCACTGACAGTCAGAGTGTGCTGCATTGTAAAGCCTGTGCGGGAAACTGCATCGAGCCAGTCGAGATTACCGCCTAAATCTACACCTCGGTCACCCCAGCCCAAACGGACATCACGATAATCTTGCGCACTCATCATGTCAAGTTCCTTAACTACCTTATCCCATGCGAAAGTGCCGGAATAGGAAGTATGGGTATTACCGTCCTTACTCCCCTTTTTAGTTGTGACAAGTATGACGCCATTGGAGCCACGGGTACCGTAGATTGCAGATGCCGCACCGTCTTTCAGGATGTCGAAAGATGCGATGTCATTGGGATTTATATTGGTCAGATTACCTCCGGGGACACCATCTATAACGATAAGCGGGCCGAGTCCGGCTGAACGGGACGACACACCGCGAATCTGGATGCTTGCCTGATTGTTTGGGTCACCGGCACCGGTATTCGTGATAGAAACACCGGGAACCTTGCCCTGAATCATCATCGAGGGGTCAAGAGAACTGACGGTAAGGAAATCTTTTTCACCGACATGCGAAATCGCTGATGTTAACTCCTTCTTGTCCATTGTTCCATAGCCTATGACAACTACTTCATCAAGAACTTCGGAATTCTCTTTCATGACTACGTTAATCACGTTACGGCCATTGATAGCTTCTTCCATAGTCACATATCCGATATAGGAAAATTTAGTTTTCCTTTAGAATCGGCTTCGAGGCTGAAATTGCCGTCAATGTCTGTTGCTGTACCGATTCTGGTGCCGGGGACTGTCACGTTCACACCGATAAGTGGTTCGCCTGACGGATCTGTCACTGTTCCTTTGATGCTTATCTGTTGTGCTGATATCAGTTGACATCCCACAAACATGAAAAGCAAAAAGAACAGGCATTGAAATTTGCAGTTACTTTTTCTCATGGTTTATATGATTTTGTTGTATTTGATTTCAAGGTATAGTTGAACAGAACGGCGGTCCGATGTGTTAACGTAATGCAAAGTTATATGTAGATACAGGCAACTACAAGTGTACGTATCTAAAATGTAGTGGATTTTGAAGCGATAACAGTTGATAATAAGTACTTTAGCACAAAACGCACACCTCTATTTTGTAGCTGAAATTGAGCTGTCAGATTATCTCTGACAGTAATTATGGTATGAAAAGTTAACGGAATTGGACGCTTGTCTTTGTCATTGAGCAAAGCACAATATCATTGCCCGACCCTGCCAATATTAAAAATCTCCGACTCTAATGCATTTCTGTCGCCCTTAGCTTTATTGCGGACCTTGGTTCGATAATTATAAATAGTAGTAAGAGAATAGCGCAAGAATTTAGCTATCTTCTCGCTGTCTGTAATGCCAAGCCTTATCAGAGCATAAATGCGAAGCTCGGTATTCAATGTGCCTTCCTTCTTTGGTATTATAGCTTCTTCCGGAAGCAAGAGACTATTAAAATCTTCAACAAATGATGGGAATAAGCTCAAAAAGGTCTTATCAAACTGATAATAGAATGCTTTTAGCTCTTCGTCTATTACTGAAGAAGATTTCAAGAGCTGTTTTAACTCATCTGATTTACCGGATTTTACAAGACTGTTCAAAGACTTTCTATAGGCGTCAAGTTTTTCTATATAGACAAGGCACTGATCCATGTATCTGCCAATATAGACCTCTTTGAGTTCCGAATTTTCCGCAATGGCATAATTAGCTTCCGACAGTTTCTTGTTTGATTGTCTGAGTTCTTCGGTCAATTTGTTTTGCCTTTCATAAGCGGCAGCCAACTTCTTATGGTTATTCTTTATTCTGATCATCTGCTTCCTCATGTAGAATAGCATGACAATCAGCACTAAAGCCAATACCGCAATAATAATTATATATCGTTCCAGAGTTTTCTTTTGCTTTTGGACTGTCTCAACATATATCCCGTTAATCATGGGATAGGTATCGTTGAGCTCTATAATGCGCTGACGGGCATTGCATTTCGCCGCATCATCGACAGCTATTGCCATGAACCGATATGCTCTGTCCAAATCACCTTCCTCATATAACATCAGCGCCAGTTGTCGCAATGAAATATACTCCCTTATGGAAGATTTCAAGTCTGAGATAGCTGATATGATAAGGTTGGTTTTTTCCAGCTCCTTTTCTCCGGTCTTGGCATAAGCCTCCGACAGCGTCCACGCACATATTGCTTTTTCATGCTCCGACAATTCATTGTCACGCATAAAATCCTGCATCAACTTTATTGCTTCAGTAGGAGAGCCATTGACATTCAGATAATCAGCTCTTGTTATTACATATGGCAACGTGCCGGGGGCATTGGCTTTAATTATGGAATCACGATAGGAATTAGTGATATGGAAATATCTTGATTTATCAGCGGGGAATGCCGCATAATCGGCCATCCTGCCATAAATAGTTCGTTTGATATGGTAATAATACGGACGCAGGTAATCAGGCAAAGATTCAAATTGCACTGAGTCCATAAGTACCAGACATTCGTGATACATACCTGTGGCCCCAAGAATGTTGGCTCTGTGCATACGAGCATTAAGCAATAACGAATTATCACCAATGCGCCTTGCTATCGCTTCCTGACGGGTGCTTATATTGTAGGCTGAATCGGTATTGAAGGGATAGTACTCATCGTAAAGATGATTCAGAATGTCGAAACGTTCTCTGTCATTGTCCTTTGAAAGCAACTGACTGTGCAATTCAGACAACCGAGCCTCCTTCTGCCTCAGATATACCTCCCTGTTGGCAATGACATCATCCAACTGCTTCATAAGAGAATCAGTTGCCGTCATTCCCAAAGCTGTCTGGCAGCATATACAGAGAAGACCAATCAGCGTCCATATCTTTGAGGGTGTAATCATTCTAATTACAAATTTAGGCTTTTTTTTGTGAAGCAAAAAAAGTTTAATAGTTAAAACGATTTCTAAACATTTGTTAAAGACCGAATTTACACTCTGTTTATCGTCAAATCATTGTATTTAACTCTATGAAGATTTAATAAAAAATCGGGAAAATCCATATTTCAGGACTCCCCGATATAAGAGTTATAAAGGTATCCGCCTAATCCAATCGACGCATCAATACTTTATTTTAACCTCAGTCTTAACTGAACAGTCGGTCTCCGGTATATTTATCGTCAGCGTTTTATTATCGGCAACATACTCCCACTCTGATGATCTAAGCGATTTACCATTTATCTTCACTGATTTCGGCTTAGCGGCATTCAATACGTTGAGTGTCCAAGAGCGTCTTTCGACAAGACCGGAAGAATCCCCCTGACGAGGAGTAATAGTATAGGTTTCAGTCTTCCCTTTGACTCCATGAGTGAAAGTGGTTGTAGCATATACATTGGCATAATCCGTGTTGTCTCCGGAATCCTCATAAAGAGAACCTACGCCTTCTTTCCCTCCCACAGCATTTATAATCAGAGATGTTGCCGGTGCTGTAACATTCCTAACAGTTGGCAGATTCATCGGAATCATTGCGCCTTCTTTGAAAAAGTAAGGAATCTGATCCTGCGAAAAATCAAGAGTTTTTACACAAGAGCCTTCAATAAGTTCCGCGTGTGAAACATCCCACCACTTCCCTTCCGGGAACCAGATTTCTTTTGAGGCCACACCGTCAGCCGAAGCCGGTTCGGTTATCGGAGCTACCAAAATATCATTGCCGAAGAAATATTCACCTTCATATTTATATGCCTCCTCACATTCCGGATATTCATAATACAGAGGTCGACACATGCCTATCCCTGTATCGTATGTCTCACGAGCCATTGTATAAATATAAGGGAAGAGGGTATAACGGAGCTTTACAGCTTCAAGTAAGCTGGGGAAATTGGGAAATTTCCAAATACGGCGTTCTATCCGGCTGTCATCAGTGGCATGGCTGCGGAATATCGGAGTGAACACTCCAAACTGAATCCAACGGAGAAGCAGTTCCGGATTATTGACAGTGTTTTCATCGGTAAAAGCGTGCCCTCCCAAATCATGTCCCCAGTAAGCGTAGCCCACATTTGATGCTGTGGAGGTAAAATATGGTTCAAATGCGAGGGTCGGGAAATTAATACGGGCATCTCCCGAAAATCCTATTTGGTAGCGATGGCTCCCTAAGCCGCCCCAACGATGGAAGATTACCGGACGGCGGCCTTTCCGGTTTTTTGCCATATCATTGTAAAAAACATGGTTGCACCAGAAGGTCTGTCCAAGACCGGAGGTATATGGACTTGTAAGATGCTGCTGCCAGTCAAGCCACCAGAAATCCACACCTTCAGATTCATGGTCGCGGATTATGTTCTTAAAGAACGAATTCGTAAAATCGGGATAATCAAGATACCAGGCAATTTTGCCATTACTATCATATTTCCCGTTAAGCTCTTTGCTAATTGCATTGTAATACGAGGGCGATTCGATACTGTCAATGCCATCAGCCGGATGGAGATTTAATGCAATCTTGTAACCGTTGTCATGTATTTCCTTAAGAAGTTTGGTGGGTTCCGGTATGAGATTGGTATTCCAAGACCAGCCCGTCCAACCTCCGATATTCTCCGATCCGCTTGATGCCTTACCATTCCAATGCCAATCCATATCAAGAATCATTACATCAGCGGGAATATCATTCTTATCAATTTCTCTCATAATCTCCCGATAGTCATCGGCGGAATATGAATAGTAACGACTATACCAATAACCGAAAACGTATGCAGGTGGTAAAGGAATTTTACCGGCAATTTTGGTAAAATCTCCGATAGCTCTCTTGTAGTCATGGCCATAGCCCATAAAATACAAGTCAAGAGCTTGAGGGTCCTTGCGTTCTGACCACCAGTCATATCCCACTTCAGAGTTGGGCTCAAGAGCAAACGAGCGACTGCCGTCGGCCCGAAGCGTTCCCCACGAATCATCTATAACAGCCCATCCGGAACGGGATATCAATCCATTTTCCATCTTTGAACGCTTGTTGTCACCGTTGCATCCGTCAAGGGTGCGACAAGTGCCTTTAAGATTCAGCGGGTCTGGCTTGCCGGGATACCAAATCACAGGAGTACCATTGTGATTCATTGTGATGGTAAGATTCTGGTCCGATGCCGGCTGTGTCTGGGGATTTGTCCCCTTTCGGTATTTTAGACTTAGCTTATCCGTCGTGATATACAGATAGTCGTTATCCTCGCCGGTTAAAAATGCAGGAACCACATCCATCTGGCGCTTTTGGATAGCGAATGTTGCGCGATCCTCAAATATACCTTTATCGCTATACTCTATGCGTATCATTTCAGGTGTCAACACGGTAAAACGTGTATTGCCAGAAATCACCATTGCCTCCTTGCTGGCGCATGGATTCTGAGCCATGGCATTTATTGCTATCAATAAGCACACGATAGGCAATAATGTAAACTTATCCTTTTTCCAAAAGTTTAATGTCATATTGATTCATATTATAATTTCGAGTTTTTTATTTCAAAAAGAAGTATTCGTCTCTTCGACAGGACTCAATGCAAAGTTAAGGAATAGTCTTATAGATATCAACGGTAAACATTTGAATTAAGTATATCCTGAATGATAGCTATCAAAAACCCTTCCTTGTCTTGTGGGAAAAATGCGGAGTATTCCCGGGTTTGGAAGGATTAACAGGATTGGAATGATCAGGACCACATCCAAATTACGAGCGAAAATCAAGCTGACAGACAAAAAAAGAGCCAGATTTCTCGATCCGGCTCTTTTATGCTATCCGGTTGCGGATTGCCGGGGCAATCTGCAATCGGGTGGGGTGCGGGGGTTATCAGATGATGCCCTGGGCCATCATGGCGTCGGCCACTTTCAGGAAGCCGGCGATGTTGGCGCCCTTCATGTAGTTGATATAGCCATCGGGCTGCTTGCCATGCTCTACACATGCCTCGTGGATATCGTGCATGATCTGGTGGAGCATCTCGTCAACTTTCTCCGAAGACCACTGCAGGTGCTCTGCATCCTGAGTCATCTCAAGACCGGAAACGGCTACGCCGCCGGCGTTGACTGCCTTGCCGGGACCGTAAGGAATACGGTTGGCAATGAAAGTGTCGATAGCTTCGGGTGTACATCCCATGTTGGAAACCTCGGCAACCATGAGCACGCCATTGTCGACAAGCTGCTTGGCATCGTTGCCGTTAAGCTCGTTCTGCGTTGCGCAGGGAAGGGCGATATCCACTTTCTGCTCCCAGGGTTTCTTGCCTGCATAGAATGTGGAACCGGGGAATTTGTCGGCATAAGGAGCCACGATATCGTTGCCAGATGCGCGGAGTTCAAGCATATAAGCGATCTTCTCTGCGTCGAGACCTGCGGGATCGTAGATGTATCCGTCGGGACCGGAGATGGTGACCACCTTACCGCCAAGCTCGGTAGCTTTTGTAGCGGCACCCCATGCTACGTTGCCGAAGCCGGAGATAGCGATAACTTTGCCCTTGATGTCAGTGCCGAGATCGGCAAGCATCTGAACGGTATAGTAGAGTGCGCCGAAACCGGTAGCCTCGGGACGGATGCGGCTGCCGCCGAACGAGAGACCCTTGCCGGTGAATGTGCCGGTGTTCTCGCGGGCGAGTTTCTTATACATGCCGTACATGTAACCAACCTCGCGGCCGCCTACGCCGATATCGCCTGCGGGGACATCGCGGTCGGGACCGAGGTTGCGCCAGAGCTCAAGGATGAAGGCCTGGCAGAAACGCATGATTTCGGCATCGCTCTTGCCGCGGGGGCTGAAATCGGAACCGCCCTTGCCGCCACCCATCGGGAGAGTGGTCAGAGCGTTCTTGAATGTCTGCTCGAAGCCGAGGAATTTGAGGATGGAAAGGTTCACGGAAGCGTGGAAACGGATACCGCCTTTGTACGGGCCGATAGCGTTGTTGAACTGTACGCGATAACCGATGTTGTTCTGAACTTCGCCTTTATCGTCAACCCAGGATACGCGGAATGTGAAGATACGGTCGGGCTCCACCATTCTTTCGATTATCTTGGCTTTTTCATATTCGGGATGCTGGTTGTAGACATCCTCCACGGAGAGGAGCACCTCTCTTACGGCCTGAAGATATTCTTTCTCACCGGGATGTTTGGCCTCGAGAGAAGCCATGATTTCATTGATGTTCATGATAATCTCTTTAGATTTATGGTTAGATAAAAATTAAATTTTCTGTGTGTTTTGGCTTTTGCCCTATGTGAGGGATGAACCATTGCAAACTTACAAACTTTATTTAATTCCACAAAATAATTCACGCGGATTTTTCTTGCATATGTCGTGAAACATTTTTATGGCCCTTTTTTGCGCCCCGATAAAAATCGAGGGTGCGGCGATTGTTCGCCACACCCTCGCGTCGTTACGAAGAATTATGTTGATTTACTTTTATAAGTGTCTTGCCCGTTTACTTCTGAGTGAAGATTACGATACGGTTCCAGTCATTAGTGCTGTAAGGCTGAACATCGGATCCGTCGTATTTGATAGTCAGACGGTCGCGGGAGATTCCGTAGGTGTTCACCAGAGCGTCGGCAACGGCATTGGCACGTCTTTCGGAAAGTTCCTTGTTGTATTCGGCAGTACCGGTGTCCTTATCGGCATAACCGCAGACAACAACTTTCTCTTTCGGGTTGGCCTTGAGCCATTCAGCCATGTTGTAGACATTCACCTCTTCGGTCGGCATGATCTTGTCGGAGTTGATGGTGAAGCGGACGGTTGTCATCAGAGGAGCGTTCACGCAGTCTTTCTGAACGGGTTCCGGGCATGGGAGCTGAGCCTGAAGTGCTGCCACTTCCTCACCGCAAGCCAGAAGCTGGGCGCGGAGATCGTTGACCTGACCGTTGAGGGCTGCTATCTGCGAAACGTATGCGCACTGGTTGAATGTACCGAAGCTGCGGCCGCCGATATTGAAGTTGAAACCTCCCATCACGGCTACGTTTGCATCGACAGACTTACCCATTGCCTGATTATTCCAATTATCGCCGTAGAATGTTGCGCGTGCCTCAGCGAAGAAGTCGACATAACGGCAGAGACGGAAGCGGAACTGAAGACCTGCCGATACAGGAAGCGTCCACTGTGTGCTCTTGATACGGCCATGTTTGTTGACTATGTTCGACATTACGGGGCGTCCAGAGCCTGAGTTGCGGAAATCCCAGTTGACATCGCCGCCAAGACCTACGAACGGAATCAGAGAGAACACACGGTTCTCATTCACGCCGCCGATCGAGTTGAACATATCCCACATAAGTTCTGCCTGAAGATTCACGTGTTTCGAACGGCTCCAACCGTCGCCTGCGGCAGGTGCTGAAGGACTGTCCCAGTGGAGGGCGCCTCCGGTGGCTTTAATACGGAATCCGATGTACGGGCTGACCCAGCGGCCAAAACCGAATCCATAGGTGGCAGTCATTTTGTTGCGTTTAACTGCGGCTCCGGGACCTTTCTCAACCATCGGCTGGTTGATACCGGCGCTCACCTCGATAAACCAATTGTTGCGCCAATTGGAGAAATAGCGAGTGGTGTTGTCGCATGTAAATTCGGTAACGGTCGTTGCCTCATCTACAAAAACGTCTTGCGCATTAGCGGGCAGACAAACTGCTGCTGAACCGGCGCAAAGCGCAATCGCGTAGTAAAGATTCTTAGCTTTCATAATTAATTATTTTTTAAGAATAGAGAATTTTA
>URNY01000034.1 GCA_900549375.1 uncultured Bacteroidales bacterium
ATAAAGGCATTGATAGCAACGGATGAGTCGCGGACTCTGGAGCTGAAGAGATCCCGCTGTCGATGTGAAGATTCATTATGTTGATGTGCCTGACCGTCCGGGGAATCAAGTGATTGCCATGCACTTTGACGGCTGGGTGTGGGGTGAACGACCGCATACATTTCACGGATGCCCTTACTATAAAGTCGAACGCACAACGAAAGTAATGCCGCAGATTACGATAACTAAGCCGATTCTGATTGACCCGAAAATGCGAATAATGCAGAAAATGTCATTGTCAATAATCCCCAAATCAAAGTGGCACGGAATGACAATAATCCCCAATTCTGACAGCCTCGATGCTGTGTTGTGTAATCCGCGGAAAATCGCTAATTTTGCAGTCAGTAAAGATGGGTGCTTTGAGAGAGCCGGAATTGTTAAAATTATCTCACATTGAGTTGATTTCATAGGTGTTCGATGAACCTTGTTTGAAGGTGTGAACCCCGCAAAATTCGGTTTTATAGACTTAAAGCGCAACCTGCTAACTATCAATACATGCTATAATTGCATCGGCAAGAGATGGAAAAGCTTGGGAAATTGCGTCCACTGATGCTTGGCGGCACGGGCAGCGATGTCGGCAAGAGTCTGCTGACGGCAGGCTTGTGCCGCATTTTTCTTCAGGACGGTTATACTCCCGCTCCTTTCAAAGCCCAGAACATGGCTCTGAATTCATTCGTGACGCCGGACGGGCTGGAGATAGGCAGGGCACAGGCCGTGCAGGCGGAAGCCGCCGGCACGGAATGCCTCGCGGAGATGAATCCGGTGCTCATGAAACCTACGGGCGAAAAGGTGGCGCAGGTGATCGTTCTTGGTAAGCCTATTGGTAATCGCAGCGCGGCAAGTTATTTTAGAAAAGATAACAAACGGGAATTGCGTGAAATTGTATGTAAGGCTTTCGACCGGCTTGCGTCAGAATACAATCCGGTGGTGATGGAGGGTGCGGGAAGCGTGGCTGAACTGAATCTTTTGGAAACCGATATAGTGAACATGCCGATGGCCCTCTATGCAGGAGCGTCGGTGATTCTTGTGGCCGATATCGACCGCGGAGGAGTTTTCGCGCAGGCCTACGGTTCCATCATGCTTCTGCCGGAAGAATACCGCCGGCTTATCAAAGGTATCATAGTGAACAAATTCCGGGGAGACATCAGCCTTTTCGATGAGGGGCGCAGGATTCTGGAAGGGAAATGCGGCCTACCGGTTTTGGGCGCGCCACACGTGTCATACCGAATCGGGACTTGTCAATGTGGCGGTGGTCGGTTTGCGTCATCTTTCGAATTTCACCGATTTCGACAATATCTCCCGCGATCCGCGGGTTCATATCTACCTCACGGCGGATCCTGCGGAGATTTCCGCAGCCGATATCATAATCCTGCCCGGAAGCAAGAACACGCTCGGCGACCTACACGCGTTGAGAAGCAATGGATGTGCCGAAGCCATCCGCAAGGCGGCCGCCTCGGGCAAGACCGTTTTCGGCATTTGCGGCGGCTATCAGATGATGGGACGCACGGTCGCAGATCCCGAAGGCGTGGAGGGTGAACCGTCAACGGCCGAAGGACTCGGTCTGTTGCCGGCGAAAACAGTTCTTTCAGGAACAAAAACGACCGTCAGGACGCGTTTCCGGCTTCCCGGCTTGGAGAGTTTGTGCGAAGGTTATGAGATTCATAACGGCCTGACCTCAATCGATCCGTGTGCGCAGGCAATGGTTTATAAAGAGGATGGAACTTCCGACGGGTGCAAGGCTTCGGGAAAGGTGATGGGTTGCTATATGCATGGAATCCTCGACAATCAAGAGGTTGTGGATATGATTGTCGGACCATATGCTTCTCTGCGTTTGCCGGAGACATCGGCGCCGGGGATTTCTTACCGAGAATTCAAGGAGACGCAATATGACCGACTTGCGGCGCATCTCAGAAAACATCTTGACATAGAAAGGATCTATCAAATAATGAGAGAAGATGATTGAGGGGCACGGCGATGACCTTTACCGCTACGGCGGAAAGGTGAAATTTAATTTCAGCACCAACATCCTTTCGGGGGTGAATCATGAAGGGCTTAAGAAGTTTTTGGCTTCGAGACTCGATGTGATCGGAAGTTATCCGGAGCCGTCCCCCTCGCTTCTCGAGCGTGAGATTGCGATGAAAGAGGGTGTGTCGCGGGAGAATGTGGTGGTGACCAACGGCGCGACAGACGCAGTTTACCGGCTTGCATTCCTCGGATCCGGCGGCCGATCAGCGGTTTTGCGCCCCACTTTCCGTGAATATCAGGATGCATGCCGCCTTCATGGGCATCATGTTTCCTTTTTTGATTCCAGCGGCCGGTTACCCTCTTCGTCGGATATGATATGGATCTGCAATCCGAACAATCCTACGGGTCGGGTAATTCCGATTGACGATATAATCGGCATGTGCTCTGCGCATAAAGAAAGCTTGATTGTGATTGATCAGGCATATTCGGATTATTGCCCGGAGCGGCTCATGACATCCGAGGAGGTCGTGGCACTCGGAAATACGGTGCTGCTCCGTTCTCTCACGAAACGTTATTGTGTGCCCGGTCTGCGAATCGGATATGCAGTCACTTCTGCTGAAATAGCCGGGAAACTCCGCAATTGTTCGATGCCGTGGGTCGTGAATGCTCTCGCTATCGAGGCCGCACGCTATCTTATCGGCCATGACGATGATTATCCGATAGATGCAACCGGATTGCGAATGGAAGCGGAGAGGGTAGCCTCGAAGTTACGCGCAATAGGAATGGAGGTTTATCCCACCGATTGCAATTTCATGCTTTGCCGTTTGCCTTACGGCAGCGCGGCAGAATTGAAAAGTTTTCTGATGGATCATCATGGTCTCTTGATTCGTGACGCCTCAAACTTCGAGGGACTTGATGCCGGTTGTTTCCGCATAGCCGTGCAGGGGCGACCGGCGGATGATATTCTTCTCGAAGCAATTCAGCAATATTTGAAAGAAGAGAGGAGAGAGGAGAGAGAAGAAGAGAGGAGTGAGAAGTGAGGAGAGAAAATCAAAATAAATCAAAATGACAATATATGCTTTGCTTTATGCCGTTGTCCCTCTGATTGTGGCATGGCTGCTCGACTTGATCTTTGGCGATCCGGTTGCGCTTCCCCATCCTGTTGTCGGATTCGGGAAAATCATAGCTTATGGCGAGCGTCGTCTCAATTCCGGGTCGGCAAAGCGACGTCGTGTTTGCGGTGCCTTGATGTCGATAGGTCTTGTGGCAGGAGTATTTATTGCCATTGCGATTCTTCTGAAACTTCTCACACCTTATCCGTTGGCTTTTGTGGCGATTCAGATTATAGGCATTTTCTTCTGTCTTGCGGGCACCACGTTGCGGCGGGAAGTGAAAATGGTTTTCGAAGCTTGCGGCCGCAGCCTTGAGGAAGGGCGGCATCAGGTTGCGCGGATAGTAGGCCGCGACACTGCGTCGCTTTCCGACAGGGAAGTGAAGACAGCCGCACTCGAGACTCTTGCTGAAAATCTCAGTGACGGAGTGGTGGCACCCTTGTTCTGGTATGCGTTGTTCGGACTGCCGGGCATGATGGCCTACAAGATGGTGAACACGCTCGATTCAATGATCGGCTATAAAAGCGAGCGCTACAAAGAGTTCGGATGTTTTGCGGCCCGCATGGATGATGTGGCGAATTTTTTGCCCGCGCGTCTCACCGCCTGTATGATGGCGACCCTCTCCCTGAAGCGAGGACTCTTCTCTTTCATCAGGACCTTCGGGAGATGCCATGCGAGTCCGAATTCAGGCTATCCCGAAGCGGCACTGGCCGGAGTGCTCGACTGCCGGTTCGGAGGTACTCATGATTATTTCGGTAAACCTGTCTATAAGCCATACATCGGCGTCAATTCCCGGGAACTGACCGCCAACGATCTGCATCGGTCGCTTCGTCTCTGTCTCGCCGTGGAAGCGCTCGCGGTAGTTTTTGCCGCTACAATCAGATGGCTTATTTTTATCGGCTATTTCTCCATCAGTATGTAGGGAACAGGGCCCGGTGCGTGGGAGCCCTTGGCGCAAAGGGATAGATGGTCGGGAAGTATGAGAAGCGAATAGGGTTCGCCGCAGGCGGCAAGCGCGTCCGACAGCTGAGCCACGATATGGCGGTCGATCTCCTCGATTGCCCTGATTTTTGCCGCGACGTCACGGCGGTGGGACGCCGCGTCGCATGCCTCGATATGGACAACTACGAAATCATAGGTGTCGAGTGCCCGAACCGCGCATTCACCTTTTGCCTGATAGTCGGTGTCGCAATCCCCGGTGGCTCCTTCGGGGCGGATGAAATCCATTCCCGTTTCCAATGCGATGCCCCGCAGGAGAGGGACAGCGGCAATGACACATGCCTGTGGGATATATCCGAAAATATCTGCCATTCGGCGGGGTAACGGCTCGTAGTCGCGCCGCCGGTCAGCGCTCCAGAAAGTTATGTGTGAATCGGATTCCGGAAAGGTTGAGATCCCTGAGGGAGCGATGCAGATTCCTTTAGATTCATCGAGAGGAATAAAGCGGTAGCCGGGATAGCGGGTTTCAAGTTCCGCTTCGCAACATTCATTATCGGTCAATCTTCCGGTTTTGTTGAAAAGGTAACGGCCTGCGTATTGTCTCGGAAGAAGTGGGATATCGAGGCCGCGGGCTTCGAGCGGACCGCGACCCTGCGGCAACTCTTCGGGACGGTATCCCAATATCGAGAGGATGGCGGTTTCGCTTCCGGGGTAGTATCCTTCGGGAACGGTCTGAATCATTCCCCGCTCGCCGTGGAGGGCAATCTTATCCATCGACGGAGTGAAGGCCACCTCGAAAGGTGTCTTGCCCCCGAGAGCCGCAATGGGGAGATCGGCCATACCGTCGCAAATCACTATCACCCGTTTCATGCGTCCGTGCTTATTCAAACGTCAAACTGACAATGCCTCCGAATGGAGGCTGGCTGGAGAATATGTCGGAGAGGTCGCCAAGGCCGGCTTCGAGCATGGCGGAGATAATCACACCGGCATGAGTGAACACAAGGATATTCCTTTCGTCGGATTCTCTTTTCTCCCTGATAAAATCGCGCACCCGTCTTCTTTGGTCCATAAATGATTCTCCGCCCGTGGCGCGTGTCGAAAGCCAACTGTCGTACCATTCCTGAAGTCGCGGATCGTCGATCTCATCATAGCGATGCATCTCCCATTCCCCGAAATTCATTTCGAGCAGGCGCTCGTCGGCGACAGCATCCGGGAAACCGCAGGCTTCGGCCAGCAACCTGCAGCGCGACAGCGGACTCCGGTAGACGGCATCGAATTCTTCGCCCGATTCGTTGCGAATATTCGCGAGACTTTCCGCTACGACAGATGCTTCCTGTGGAAAAGTCTCTTTGAGGCGTACATCGCTTTGTCCGTAGCAGACGCCGGGAGCTACATCTACCGCCGTATGCCTCACGAATGTTATTCTCATCGACATATCAGGGATGTTATTATGGTTGCCGAAAGGATAAACGCTCCTTCGCATATCATTGCCGCAGCACCGCAGCAATCGCCGGTGTATCCTCCTATCTTATATCGCAGATAGGGGATCATCACAAACGCGAGAACTAAAGGAAGACAGAGCGAAATGAGATAAATGGGAGGAAGAGCGAGCGAAGGAATAAAGCCGACAAAGAGACAGAGCAGGAAAGCTCCGATGCCCATGCGGTCGTAGATGAGTTTATTCTTGGCTTCCGATTCCTTGCGGGCGTAGGGGAGGAAGTCAATAAGGAGTGAGCCACAGAATTTGCTCCAAGTGTCGGCGGCGAGGACTATGAGCGGGGCGATGTGAGGAGGAAGCGAGGAGACGCACGATATAGTGAGCAGAAACCAGAACAACAGACCTATGACCCCATAAGAACCTATCCCGGAGTCTTTCATTATCTCGAGGATGCGTTGCCGGTCGCGGCCTCCGCCGAAGCCATCGATGAAGTCGGCCAATCCGTCCTCATGCAGTGCTCCGGTGAGCAGCACGCGCACGCCGTATGCCACGATGACAGCCACCAATGGAGGGAGAATATACGATGCTCCCCAAAGCGTAAGGGCCGTGATGCCTCCCGTCAACAATCCTGCCACAGGCCAAAGGTCGACAACGCGTCTGTAGGCCTCTGCGGGTATGTCGCGCAATCGCCAGAAAGGTATCCTTGTGAAGAATCCCAATGCCGCCAGCAGTTTATCCATGATTTCTTATTCTTTGTGTATAGAAAGCCATTCAGAAATATTTGGTGACGCCGACGGATTCGAAGTTGTCCATCTCGTTGATCATCCTGACTGCCGAATCTATGATAGGGAAAGCGCACACGGCACCGCTTCCCTCGCCAAGCCGCATATCGAGGTGAAGGAGCGGGTCGGCGCCCAAGGCTTCAAGCATCAGCTTATGGCCCGATTCATCTCCCTGATGGCCGAACACCGCATAGTCGAGAACTTCCGGGTATAATTTTGATGCGGCTAAGATGCAAGCCGTCATGATGAAACCGTCGACTATAATCACCATTCCCAGTTCCGCGGCGCGGAGCATACCTCCGACGGCCATCACCATCTCATAACCTCCGAACCATGCCATGTAGCTTTCGGGGGAACCGTCGCCGCCGTAGTTCTCCCATGCGCGGGAAAGCACGTCGAGCTTATGGACGATTCCGGGTCGGTCGAGTCCGGCACCGGCTCCTATGCAATCGGCGAGCGGTATGCCGGTGAAGGCGTGCATCCACATCGAAGAGGAGGAGGTGTTGCCGCTGCCCATCTCTCCGAAACTAATCACGTTGCAGCCTTCGGCATGGAGATCGCTCACAACATCGGCTCCGCGTTCTATTGCAAGAGCGAACTCATCGGGAGTCATGGCCGGACCGTGGAGGAAATTGCGGGTGGACCGACGTATCTTGCAATCGATGATTCCTCTTCCTGACGGAACATCGTAATCCACTCCGGCATCGACAAGAACGAGTTTGAATCCATGCTGGTTGCAAAGGAAATTGATGCCGGCTCCGCCATGCGAGAAATGTGAGAGCTGTTGCCATGTCACCTCTTTGGGCGATACGCTCACGCCCTCCTCGATGATGCCATGGTCGGCGGCAAAGAGCACATTGTGGGGGTTGCGAAGAGAGGGGGATAGCGTCTGCTGTATCAGTCCTATTCTAAGGGCGAGCGTCTCGAGTTTGCCGAGCGAGCCTTTCGGTTTGGTGAGGAAATCGATTTTCTGCTGAAGCTCTTTTTCTATTCTGCGGTCGGGAGCTGTTATGTTGAAATGTATCATGGCTGGAATATCATGGTTATTATTACATCATTTTATTTTCACGGGGATGCCGGAAACCGTCAGATATACTTCATCGGCTTCGGAGGCGATGAACTGGTTGAACCAACCCTGCACATCGGCAAAGCGGCGCGTTGTCGGGTCCGGCCCTATAATGCCCGATCCTATTTCGTTTGAAACAAATATGAAAACTCCCTCTCGTGAGGTGAATCGACGGAATTCATCTTTCAGTATGTCGAGGGTGAGCGTTGTGTCTTCGCCGTTGCAGAAAAACACGTTGGTGATCCACATCGTGACACAGTCCACAAGTACGGTGCGACCGGTCATGTCGTGGCGTCCGAGATGGATCTCCTCTTCGACAGTTTCCCATTCCGGTCCGCGGCGTTGCTGATGAATGCGCACCCGTTCTCGGAATTCATCGTCGATCACATGGGCTGTGGCGAGATAGACGGGGTTTGCCGAATGCCGGAGCGCGAGCGATTCCGAGAAAGCGCTTTTCCCGGAGCGCTGTCCGCCGGTGATGAGGATGATTTTTCGTTGCATTTAGATTTAGCTTGATTTTCGGGAATTATCGGGATTAATCAGGATTAATCGGGATTTAACTTGAATTATCGGGATTTAGCTTCGCGCCGGTCCTTTAGAGCTTTCAAGGTGGCGAATGCTTCGGACCGGGCGGTGTCGGTCTTCTCGGGATAATGCGCGTCGGAATTCACCGCTAAAGGGACTCCCGCTTCAAGGAGTTTCTCCCACCAGCGGACAGCCGGGAAGAAGCGGTTTTTATCCGGATAGGATTTTGTGTTGATCTCCACTATCACGCCGCTCGATTGTGCATGGCTTATCACGTCGTCGACAAGCGCCTCATACCAGCTGTTATCTTCGATTTGCGGGTCGGCTATCGCCGCATTGCCTGCTATCTTGTCGAAATGGCCGAGAATGTCGAAGCCACCGAGCTCGAGCATGCGTATCACCTGCTCGAAGTATTTCTCGACAACATAGCGGAGATCGCCGGCATATCCCTCTTTCAGATAGCCGGCGAAGCGCTCGAAGCGGCCGTCGCAGTCGAGCCATACGCCATCCTGATTCGGCACGAAATGCACCGATGCAAGGCGATAGTCGAGCGGCAGTTTCTGAAAATAATCGATGTGCGGGCCGAAATCGCGGCTGATATAATCGATTTCCAGCGAGGTCAGAATCTTCATCTCCCCCTCATATTCCTCTTTGAGGCGGGAGGCTGTGGCGAGATATGCGTCCATATCCTCCTTCGTCATGTTGCAGGGGGAATCGAGGCAGATAGGGGAGTGGGGAGAGATTCCCCACACTTCGAATCCATTATCGGCTGCCGCTTCGGCCATTGCGGCCATCGGAGCGCGCCCGTCGCAGAATTCGGTGTGCGAATGAAAATTGTATCTGTCGGTGTTCCGGATAATTCCGGTGAGTTCTGAAATTGTCATTATCGTTTATCAAATTGCCCTTTCGGGTACGGGGCGTTCCGCGGCACGTGAAAGCCGCAAATAGCGCATAAATAGAGCGAGGAGGAGCAGAGCCGTTCCGATGCCGATTGCCAGTGCCCATTCATAAGCTATCGGGAGTCCCCAGAGTCGGTCGGTCAGCGCTCCGAATCCTTCGGGAGCGAAGAATATATAAGTCACGGTCACCACCGTCATGAAGAGAGCCGGCAGGAGAGTGATTAAATAGAGCTTCCGGTTGCGGGCCAGATAGACGGTGATGGCCCAGAGCGTGAATACGGAGAGCATCTGGTTGCACCATGCGAAATAACGCCAGAGCACCTCGTAGGGCATCATCATTATCAGGAAGCAGAGGAGAAAAATGGGAACGGAAATCATGAGTCGCTTCGCTATCTTGCGTTGTTTGACGTTCATGAAATCGGCGGCTATGAGCCGGGCGGAACGCAAAGCGGTGTCGCCCGACGTGACGGGAGCGGCTATCACGCCGAGCACGGCGAGCACGCCTCCGAAGGTTCCGAGCCAGGAAACCGACACATCGTTCACCAGAATCGCCGGACTCCCCGTGCCGAGGAATTTCTGAAGACCGTCGTAGCCTCCGGTGAAGGTTATGGCCGCGGCGGCCCAGATGAGAGCCACGATACCTTCCGTGACCATTGCTCCGTAGAACACCGGTCTACCATATTTCTCGTTGTCGAGACAGCGGGCCATCATCGGCGACTGCGTGGCGTGGAATCCGGAAATGGCTCCGCAGGCTATCGACACGAACATCATGGGGAATATGGGATTCGCCTCGGGATCGGCTTTGTGATTATAGAACTGATGCCATACTTCCGGCATGGAGGAGGAATGGACGAAGAGAGCTACCATGATGCCGACAGCCATGAAAAGCAGTGCGATGCCGAAGAGAGGGTATAGCTTGCCGATGAGTTTGTCGATGGGCAGGAGAGTGGCGAGCATGTAATAGGCGAAGATCACCACAATCCAGAACGTGCGGTCGAGGCTCTCGGGAGTGAGCATGGCCAGAAGGTCGGCGGGGTTATATACGAACACCGCTCCCACAAGAATCATAAGCAGAAGCGCGAAAACGCGCATCACGTTCTTAATCTTCCCCCCAAGCTCTTTGCCTACAATCTCGGGGAGCGAGGCGCCACCTTCGCGGAGGGAGAGCATGCCCGACATATAGTCGTGGACGGCGCCTGCGAAGATAGTGCCGAACACTATCCAGAGAAATGCCGCCGGCCCGTACATCACGCCCATGATGGCTCCGAAGATGGGGCCGAGTCCGGCGATATTCAGAAACTGGATAAGGAACACTTTCCACGTAGGGAGTTTCACGAAGTCGATGCCGTCGGCATGCGTATGCACCGGCGTGGGTCGCGAAGGATTCTCACCGAACACCTTGGTTACAAAACGGCCGTAGGTGAAATATCCGGCTATGAGCAGGAAAAGAGCGATAATAAAGGAAATCATAATGGAGTAGGACAGAGTTTATGGAAAACGGAGAGGAAAGAGAAATCAGTGGCGGGAAGTTTCAGCGCGATAGACATCGCTGCGGAGTCTTTTAAGGGTCTGGCGATCCTTTTCGGTTTCGCTCTCGAGGGTGCGGATCTGATTGCGCAAAGTAGTCGAACGGTTTTCGGCATATTTGCGACGCAGTTCTCCGAGACGGCTGAGTTTGCCGTCGAAAGTTTGTTTTGCTGCAAGGTATTTTTTCATCGTCTCCCGTCCGGAAGCCGTCCGGAAGTCATCGAGCACGGTGTAGACGCGTCCACCCTTCATCGGAAAAATGAAATCGCCTTTCTTTTCGGCCGGTCCCGGCACGATCTCCCTCACCTCCTCGACAAGGGCTATATAATCCTCGTCGCCCCATGTGGAGCGCCAGTTAGTCAGACGTGCCTTGCCTCCGAGATCTTCCGTTTCCTCCGGGTTGTAATTGGCGCGGAGGTCGTTCACCTTGAACACGTAGATGGTTATGTCGTCGCCGAGTTGGTTGCGGTCGGTGGCCCACCAGCCCACGCCGTTGAGTTCGTCGATGGCGAGAAGATAATCATCGTAAGGGGAATTATATGGCATACCTATGTTCTGCGGCTGGAGATATTCTCCGTCGGCGGCATCGCGTGTAGCCACGAAAATATCGAGGCCGCCGAGCGACTCCTCATTGTCGGAAGCGTAATAGAGCGTCACTCCGTCGGGCATCATGAACGGATACATGGCATTGCCTCCATTGCCGAGAATCTCCGGAGTATCCGTCGGCTCATGCCATTGGCCGTCGGTGAGGCGGATGGATTCTCGGATTGTATAAAGCCCCGTGGAATCCGGCTGAGCCCACATCTTGAAATCATCTCCCTCGTTGGTGAAGACATAATCGACATCCTGCTCGGCGAAAGGCAATCCTTCGGCTCCCGAGAGGGTGCCCGAAGAGAAGGGGATTTTGAAATGGCGGAAGAATTCGGCTTTCGGAACCGAGATACTGTCGAGAATCACAAGCTTCTCGACGCGCTCGAGAAAGTTCTCAGCCCTCATGAGCTGACGTTCGCATTCCTCCAGTTCCGCCGGGATGTTCTTGCGCGCTTTCTTGCGGGCGGCGGCATAGCGAGCGGCCGCTTCCCCGAAATCATAATTGAGGAATGCCTCTCTTCCGGCCTCGATGTTCTCCTCGACAGTCTGGGCCGAGACTTCCGCGCGGGCGCCGAACAACAGCGCGACAGGCAATATAATGAATCTTAATACTCTCATTTTATCATTATTCATAGTCGGATAAACCCCTCCTGAAGGGTATCGTGGCAAACCTGCCAACTACATGCAAAAGTACGAAGTTTTTAATAGAAATGCAAACTTGCGGGAGTTGGCGGATGCATTGCTATATGCACAAGATTCGAAAAATTGAGCATTTTTAAGAAAAAATTATTAACTTTGTGGCCAAATGTGGAAACATCAGCCATGTGCAGGTTTACCACCTTACAATAGAAAAAACCAAAATTAAAATATCAGATGAGTTTGAACATCATTGTATTGGCCAAGCAGGTTCCCGATACACGCAATGTCGGGAAAGATGCTATGAAGGAGGACGGCACGATCAACCGCGCCGCGCTTCCGGCGATTTTCAACCCTGAGGATCTCAATGCCCTTGAGCAGGCGTTGAAGCTGAAGGATATGTATCCCGGTACAACAGTGACACTTCTTACGATGGGTCCGGCGCGTGCCGCCGAAATTGTCCGCGAAGGACTTTATCGCGGCGCCGACCGCGGAATCGTGCTTTCCGACCGTGCGTTTGCCGGTGCCGACACACTCGCTACATCCTACGCCCTTAACGCCGCGGTGCGCAAGATCGGGGATTATGACCTTATCATCGGAGGCCGTCAGGCCATTGACGGCGACACGGCTCAGGTAGGTCCGCAGATCGCTGAAAAGCTCAAGCTTCCGCAGGTAACCTATGCCGAGGAGATAATTTCCGCCGAGAACGGCCATGCAATTGTGAAGAGACGTCTCGAAGGAGGCGTGGAGACCGTGAAGGCCCCGATGCCTCTCGTGATCACCGTGAACGGCTCGGCCGACGAATGCCGTCCGCGCAATGCCCGCAATGTCCAGAAATACAAATATGCCGCCGTTCCATCGGAGGTGGCAGCCGATGAGGCCAAAAAGGAATTCATCGCAAAGCGCCCCTATCTCGAAATCGGCGAATGGAACACTCAGACGGTCGATGCCGACCTCTCGCAGTGTGGTCTCGCCGGTTCCCCCACGAAAGTGAAGGGAATCGAGAACGTGGTGTTCACAGCCAAGGACGCCCGTCGTATCGAGAACAATGACGAGGAACTCGAAGGTCTCGTAAAAGAATTAATCGCTAACCACACCATCGGCTAAAAATTATCGACATGGCAACAGACAAGAATAATCTCATAGTATATTGCGAATACGAGGACGGCAAGATTGCCGATGTCAGCCTCGAACTTCTCACCAAAGGCCGTGCGCTTGCCGACAAACTCGGCATCAAGCTCGAAGCCGTGGTGGCCGGCGACAACCTGAAGGATATCGAGAAGCAGGTGTTCCCCTATGGCGTCGACCGTCTTTACAAAGTGGAGGACAGCAAGCTCTATCCTTACACCTCGCTTCCCCACAGCTCGATCCTCATCAATCTTTTCAAGGAGATCGAGCCTCGTATCGCCTTCATGGGCGCCACTTCAATCGGCCGCGACCTCGGTCCGCGCGTTTCGTCGGCTCTCCACAGCGGTCTTACTGCCGACTGCACGGCTCTTGAGATCGGCGACCATAAGGATCCCAAGACAGGCAAAGAATATAAAGACCTTCTTTATCAGATTCGTCCGGCTTTCGGCGGCAACATCGTTGCCACCATCGTCAATCCGGAGTGCCGTCCGCAGATGGCAACCGTCCGCGAGGGTGTGATGAAGAAAGAGGTGAAAGATCCCGCCTACAAGGGAGAGGTGATCGATCTCGATGTCAACAAATATACTAAGCCCGAGGATTTCGTCGTAGAGGTTCTTGAGCGCAACGTCGAGAAATCGAAAGTGAACCTCAAAGGTTCTCCCGTGATTGTGGCCGGCGGCTACGGCGTGGGCAGCAAAGAGAACTTCGAGCTGCTTCAGAAACTTGCCGACGTGCTCGGCGGAGAGGTGGGCGCAAGCCGTGCAGCGGTCGACGCCGGCTGGGTTGACCATGACCGTCAGATCGGGCAGACCGGCGTCACGGTCCGTCCGAAACTCTATATCGCCTGCGGTATTTCCGGCCAGATCCAGCATATCGCCGGAATGCAGGATTCCTCGATAATCATCTCTATCAACTCCGATCCCGATGCTCCTATCAACACGATAGCCGATTATGTGATCACAGGACGCGTGGAAGATGTGGTTCCCAAGCTGATAAAGTATTACAAAAAGAATTCGAAATAAGAATGCCCTGAGGGTGCAATTCCAAAAAGATATCTACAATGGCTAATTTCTATACAGACAACGAAATATTGAAGCTCTATCTCAACCATCCGCTCATGAAGAAGATAGTTGAGCTTAAGGAGAGGAACTTCGCCGATGCCGACAAATACGACTATGCTCCCCAGAATTTCGAGGATGCTCTTGATTCCTACGACAAGGTGCTCGAAATAGTCGGCGACATCTGCGGCAACATAGTGGCCGAGAACGCCGCCGATGTGGACCACGAGGGGCCCAAGGTTGAGAATGGCCGCGTAACTTACGCTCCCGGAACCCAAAAGAACCTCGACGCCTGCCGCAAGGCCGGTCTCATGGGCATGGCGATGCCCCGCCGTCTGGGCGGTCTGAACTTCCCCATAACTCCCTATATCATGGCGGCTGACATCGTGAGCCGCGCCGATACGGGTTTCGAGAACATCTGGGGACTTCAGGACTGCGCCGAGACAATCTATGAATTCGCCGACGACGCTCAGAAAGAGAAGTATATTCCCCGCGTATGCGCAGGAGAGACAATGTCGATGGACCTCACCGAGCCTGATGCTGGTTCCGATCTTCAGTCGGTAATGCTCAAGGCCACGCAGAAAGAGGACGGCAGCTGGGTGCTCAACGGCGTGAAGCGATTCATCACCAACGGCGACAGCGACATCCACCTCGTGCTTGCACGTTCGGAAGAGGGCACACGCGACGGCCGCGGCCTCTCGATGTTCATCTACGACAAGCGCAATGGCGGCGTGAACGTTCGCCGCATCGAGAACAAGATGGGTATCAAGGGAAGCCCCACGTGCGAGCTCGTCTACAAAGACGCTCCCGCGGAACTTGTGGGCAACCGCCGCATGGGTCTTATCAAATATGTGATGGCGCTTATGAACGGTGCCCGTCTCGGTATTGCCGCGCAGAGTGTCGGTGTGAGCGAGAAAGCCTATCGCGAGGCACTTGCATACGCCAAAGACCGCAAGCAGTTCGGCAAAGCAATCATCGAATTCCCTGCAGTGTCCGAGATACTTTCTCTGATGAAGGCCAAGCTCGACGCATCCCGCTCGCTTCTCTATGCCTGCGCCCGCTTTGTGGATATGTACAAGGCCTACGACGATGTGGCAAAAGAGCGCAAGCTCGACATTGAGGAGAAGAAAGAGGCCAAATACTACAGCCGCCTCGCCGATGCCTTCACTCCTCTCGCAAAGGGCATGACTTCCGAATTCTGCAACCAGAACGCCTACGACTGCATCCAGATCCACGGAGGTTCGGGCTTTATGAAGGATTACGACTGCGAGCGCGTATACCGTGACGCGCGCATTACCTCCATCTACGAGGGTACGACACAGCTTCAGGTAGTGGCTGCAATCCGCCACGTCACCACCGGCACATTCCTCGACTGGATCAAGGCAGAGGATGCCAAAGAGATCGCCGCCGAGGATGAGGACGTAAGGGCTACGCTGCGTCTTATGACCCAGCAGTATGTCGATGCCGTTGAGGCCGTGATGGGAGTGGAGGATACGAAATATCACGATTTTATGGCCCGTCGTCTTGTGGAGATGGCCGGTTACAACGTGATGGGGTATCTGCTGCTTGCCGACGCACAGCGCGACGCTTCGGTTCGCCGTTCGCTCCGAGTCTTCGTGAAGTACGGACAGGCAGAAGTGGCCAAGCATGCCGACTTCATCGCCAACTTCCGCCCCGAGCAGATCGAGGATTATTTGTATAATTGAAATTAAATTGTTAACTTTGCGGCGGTTTTCGCGCGGGCTATGATCCGGAGCGAAAACCGTTGCAAACTATTTTAGTATATATCAACCATTTACAAAACGTATGAATTACTACGAAACCGTTTTCATTTTAACTCCCGTTTTGTCTGACGATCAGATGAAGGAAGCGGTAGAGAAATTCAAAGACGTTCTCAAGGCCAACAATGCGGAGATCGTCAATGAAGAGCTTTGGGGTCTGCGTAAGCTCGCATATCCCATCCAGAAGAAGAGCACCGGCTTCTATGTGCTGGTGGAGTTCAAAGGTGAGCCCACGATTGTGAAGAAACTCGAGACGGCTTTCCGCCGCGATGAGCGCGTGATCCGCTTCCTTACTTTCCGCCTCGACAAATATGCAGTGGAATATGCAGAGAAGCGCAGAAACCTGAGAGCAAGCAAAGCAAATGAGAAACCCGCCGAGGCTGAGACAGAGGCCAAAGCAGAAGCAAAGGAGGCATAATCATGGCAGCAAACAACGAAATCCGCTATCTCACCCCTCTGACGGTGGACACCAAGAAGAAAAAATACTGCCGTTTCAAACGCAGCGGTATCAAATATATCGACTACAAAGATCCTGAGTTCCTGAAGAAATTCCTCAACGAGCAGGGTAAGATTCTTCCCCGCCGCATCACAGGAACTTCCCTCAAGTTCCAGAGAAGAGTGGCACAGGCCGTGAAGCGTGCCCGTCACCTCGCTCTGCTTCCCTACGTAACGGACTTGATGAAATAATCACATCTTAAAAGGAACAAAGCAATGAAAGTAATATTGAAGGAAAATGTAGCCAGCTTAGGCTATAAGGATGATGTGGTTGAGGTTAAAAGCGGCTACGGACGCAATTATCTCATTCCCCAGGGTCTGGCAGTGATCGCCTCTTCGGCCGCTCTCAAGCAGCTTGCCGAGAGCCAGAAGCAGCGCGCCCACAAAATCGCCAAGATTCTTGAGGATGCCAAGGCTGCGGCTGCGGCTATCGAGGGCATAAAACTCACAATCCCCGCAAAGACAAGTGCTTCTGGCACAATCTTCGGTTCTGTCGGAGCTGTTCAGATTGCAGAGGCTCTCGCAAAGCTCGGTCATGAAATCGACCGCAAACTCATCAATCTCAAGGATACGATCAAGGTTGCCGGCGTTTACACCGCTACAGTGAAATTCCACAAAGAGGTTGAGCAGGACATCGAAGTTGAAGTTGTGGCCGAGGTAGAGGAGTAATCCCCGCCACCGGACATAAACCGACAATAAAAACAGAGGCGTCGCACGGAATCACCGATTCCGGAGCGATGCCTCTCTTTTTTTCTGTTTTTTTGACCTCTCCGCTGTTTGGATATTGCTTTAAAATGATTATCTTTGCAAGTTAGGTATGCCCTGCGCAATCATGTCGTAAAGAAGCGGCGGGGAAGCCTCGAAAAGGGAAACAAAAACATCAGACATATATGAGATTCAATGTAGAAGGGAAGACATTCCAGCAGCAGCTGTCGGCTGTCAGCAAGGTAATAAACGCCAAGAACGCGCTTTCGATACTCGATAATTTCCTGTTGAAGGTGGAGGGCGACCGTCTGAGCATCACCGGCAGCGACCAGGAGAACGTGCTCACGGCATTCATGACTATCACGGAAAGCGAATGCGACGGCGCAATAGCCGTTTCCGCAAAGCGCCTTCTGGAAATTACCAAGGAAATCTCCAGCCAGCCTCTCACATTCTATATCAACGACGAGACAAAAGAGATAGACATCCGTTTTCTCAACGGTCATTTCAACTTCATGGGGGTTGACGCCGCCGAATATCCCGGCAGGCGCAAAACCGAGGAACAGACCCTGCGCATGATGATTCCGGCATCGGTGGTGCAGAAAGGGATAGAAAACACACTGTTCGCCGTGAGTCCTGACACTGTTCGTCCGATCATGACGGGTATCTATTGGGATATACATGAGGACAACGTGACATTTGTCAGCTCCGACACGCATAAACTGGTGCGTTACATCAATTCCGAGACCGCACCCGGTTTCGAGGCATCCTTTATACTCCCCGCCAAGCCTGCAAATATCCTTAAGGGAATCATCGGCAAAGACGACGCCGACATAAAGATCGATTTCGATTCCAAGGGCGCAACATTCGAACTCGGCGACTATCTGCTCTCCTGCCTCTTCATCAATGGAAATTATCCCAACTACAACCGCGTGATACCGGATAACAATCCCTTCGAGATGACAATCGACCGCGTGTCGCTCCTCACTGCTTTGCGCCGCGTTTCGATTTTCGCCGCCAAATCCTCCAATCTGGTGGTTCTCGACATTCAGCCCAACGAGGTTATCCTTCATGCCCAGGATCTCGACTACGGCACATCGGCCGAAGAGCGCGTGAACTGCGGCTATGAAGGGAATTCGATGACGATCGGTTTCAACGGCCAGTTCATGATCGAGATTCTCAACAATCTTCATGACGACAGCGTGGTTCTTAAGCTTTCGGATCCCGCACGCCCGGGTACGTACACTCCTCTTCAGCAACAGCCCGGCGAGGACACCGTGATTATCCAGATGCCTATGCAGGTAATATGATTTTGAAAGCCATCCGATAATGAAACTGAATCTTGAAAGACCTCTGATTTTCTTCGATCTGGAAACAACCGGCACCAACGTGACCCAGGACCGGATAGTTGAACTCAGCTTCATCAAGGTGTATCCCGACGGGCACGACGAATCGAAGACGCGCCGCATAAATCCGGAAATGCCGATACCTCCCGCCAGCACTGCGGTTCATCATATCACGGACGAGGATGTGAAAGACGCCCCGACCTTCCGTCAGGTTGCGCGATCACTTATGGATATATTTGAGGGGTGTGACATTGCCGGCTATAACAGCAACAAATTCGATGTTCCCCTCCTGATTGAGGAATTCAGCCGTGCCGGCTATAATTTCGATGTTTCGGGGCGTCGTTTTGTCGATGTCCAGAATATCTTCCACAAGATGGAACAGCGCACTCTCGTTGCCGCCTATAAGTTCTATTGCGGCAAGAATCTTGAGGATGCCCATTCCGCCCTTGCCGACACCCGGGCCACCTATGAAGTGCTCCTCGGGCAACTCGACCGCTATCCCGAACTCGAGAACGACGTGGAGAAACTTGCCGAGTTCTCGCGCTCCGGACGCAATCTCGATCTTGCTGCGCGCATAGTGCTCAACGACAAAGACGTGCCTGTATTCAATTTCGGTAAACATAAGGGTGAGCCCGTGAAAGAGGTGTTCCGCAAAGAGCCCTCCTTTTACAGCTGGATGATGCAGGGTGATTTCCCGAAGAACACCAAGGATGTGGTGAGCGTGCTTTATGCCGAGACCAGAGCCGGGAAATAAGAAACATAGTCTAAATGAATTTGAAAGGGAAACATATAGTTCTGGGGATAACCGGCGGTATCGCCGCCTATAAATCGGTGACGCTGCTTCGCCTTCTGGTGAAAGCGGGCGCCGAAGTGCAGGTGGTGATGACTCCGGCCGCCAAGGAATTCATAACGCCGGTGACGCTCTCGTCGCTTAGCGGAAGGCCAGTTGTCAGCGAGTTCTTCACGGCCAATACCGGAGAATGGCACAGCCATGTAGACCTCGGCTTATGGGCTGACCTGATGGTGATCGCCCCGGCCACGGCATCGACTCTCGGCAAGATGGCCAACGGCATCGCCGACAATATGCTTGTCACGACCTATCTCTCGGCCAAAGAGCCTGTGATGGTTGCTCCGGCGATGGACCTCGACATGATGGCCCATCCCTCTACCGCTCGAAATCTTGAGACACTCAGCCGTGACGGGGTGATGGTTGTAGAGCCTGAAGCCGGCGAGCTTGCGAGCCATCTCGTGGGGAAAGGCCGGATGGAGGAACCGGAAAATATTTTCAAAACAATATCGGAATTCTTTGCCCGTCGGAGCGACATGGAGGGAATGCAGGTGGCAATCACCGCCGGTCCGACCCATGAACGCCTCGATCCCGTAAGATTCATAGGCAACTATTCATCAGGAAAGATGGGCTATGCCCTGGCTCGCGAATGTGCAGGGCGAGGCGCGAAGGTAACGCTTATCAGCGGGCCTGTGGATCTCCCCGCTCCGGAAGGAGTGGAGACAATTAAGGTGACAAGCGCCCGCGAGATGCTTGAAGCTTCGAAAGAGCCTTTCGCGAAGGCGGACATCGGAATCTTTGCGGCAGCTGTGGCCGACTATCGCCCCGAAGAGTGTTCCGCCCGCAAAATCAAGCGGGAAGGGGTAGCGGATATGACG
>URNY01000035.1 GCA_900549375.1 uncultured Bacteroidales bacterium
GTCGAGCGCCTCGCCGAAAGCCACGGCCTTGGCTGCAATGACGTGTTCGAGGGGACCGCCCTGAACGCCCGGGAATACGGCAGAGTCGAGCAAAGCCGACATCTTCTTGATCTCACCCTTCGGTGTCTTTTTGGCCCAGGGATTATCGAAATCCTTGCCCATGAGGATGAGACCTCCGCGAGGACCGCGCAGCGTCTTATGGGTTGTGGTCGTCACGATATGCGCGTGCTTTACGGGGTTTTCGAGCAGACCGGCGGCGATAAGACCGGCCGGGTGAGCCATGTCGACCATAAATATGGCGCCTATTTCATCGGCAAGCTTGCGGATGCGGGCATAATCCCATTCGCGGCTATAAGCGCTTGCGCCGGCAATTATGAGTTTGGGGCGTTCGGCACGTGCTTTCTCCTCCATCTCCTCATAATTCACGCGGCCGTCTTCAATGCGGACGGTATAGCTGATGGGGTTGAACATCAGCCCGGAGAAATTCACGGGGCTTCCATGGCTCAGATGGCCGCCGTGGCTAAGATCCATGCCCATGAATTTGTCGCCCGGCTGAAGGCATGCCATGAAAACGGCCATGTTAGCCTGAGCGCCGCTGTGCGGCTGAACGTTTGCCCATTCAGCGTCGAATAGTTTTTTAGCTCTTTCAATGGCGAGGTTCTCAGCCTCGTCCACGATCTGGCAACCTCCGTAATAACGGTGTGCCGGATAGCCTTCGGCATACTTGTTGGTAAGACATGATCCCATGGCGCGCATCACTTCGTCGCTCACGAAATTCTCGCTTGCAATCAGTTCGATACCTCTGCGCTGGCGAAGGTGCTCGCGGTCGATAATGTCAAAAATCCGGTTGTCTCTTTTCATGATATTATTGGTTGATAATTGTGTGATTCATACAATTTAAAGGAATATCAGAGTCTTATCCTCCGAAGTTGTCGTAATGGATGCTTTCCGGTTCGACACCGAGGTTATAGAGCATATTGTTGACGGCATTGCTCATCGGGCCGGGGCCGCACATATAATATTCGATATCCTCGGGAGCCTCATGATTCTTGAGATAAGTATCATACATCACCTCATGCACGAATCCCGGAGTATACTTCACGCCGGCGGCATCGGCCGCCGGATCCGGACGGTCGAGAGCGAGGTGGAAGCTGAAATTCGGGAATTCTTTTTCCAACTCCAGGAAATCCTGAAGATAGAACACCTCGTTGAGGGCACGTGCTCCATAGAAATAGCTCATCTTGCGGTCGGTGGTGTGCAGAGTTTTCGTCATCCACATGATCTGTGCGCGGAGAGGAGCCATTCCCGCGCCGCCGCCTACCCAGATCATCTCCGCTTTGGAGTCGACGATAGGGTGGAAGTCTCCGTAAGGGCCGCTCATCAGCACCTTGTCGCCCGGCTTGAGCGAGAAAATGAACGAGGATGCGATGCCAGAGGGAACATCCTGAAATCCTACCTGAGGTTTCGGTTTGAAAGGAGGAGTGGCAATTCTGACAGTCAGCATTATCCTGTCGCCCTCTTCCGGATAGTTGGCCATAGAATATGCGCGGACGGTTTCTTCGTCGTTTTTGGCCTTGAGGGTGAACAAACCGAACTTCTCCCATGCAGGAAGATATTCTTCGCCTATAAGATTCTTGTCGATATCCTTATCATAATCCATCGAATAGCGTGGGATACGAATCTGGGCGTAGGAACCGGGGATGAAGTTCATGTGTTCCCCTTCGGGGAGGCGAACGATGAATTCCTTGATGAATGTAGCCACATTCTTGTTTGAAATCACCTCGCATTCCCATTCCTTGACATCGAGTGCGGATTCGGAGACCTTGATCTCCATATCGCTCTTCACCTTGACCTGACAGCCGAGACGCCAGTTGTCCTTTATCTGTCGGCGCGTGAAATGCACGGCTTCGGTGGGTAGCATATCGCCACCTCCGGAAATCACCTGCACCTTGCACTGTCCGCAGCTACCCTTGCCGCCGCAGGCCGAAGAGAGGTGCACTCCGTTTTCGCCAAGCGTGGAGAGGAGGCTTTTGCCTGCCTGAGCGTGGAGCATCTTCTGCCCCTCATTGATCGAGATTGTGACTTCGCCGCTATTCACGAGCCAGCGCTTGGCGATGAGAAGCACAATTACCAATACAAGGACAATCACAAGAAATATCAATGAGGCCGCAACCACATTGTTCCATTGGATTATATTGAGTAGATTCATTGCTTTTAGAGTTTAATACCCAGGAAGCTCATGAAAGCGATTCCCATGAGGCCGGTGATGATGAAAGTGATACCGATGCCGCGCAGAGGTTTGGGCACGTTGCTATAGTCGAGGCGCTCGCGGATGGCGGCCAGACAGGTGATTGCCAGAAGCCAGCCGATTCCGGAGCCGACACCATAGACAGTGGCGGTCCAGGCGTTTGCAAAATCGCGCTGCTGCATGAAGAGCACCGCTCCGAGGATGGCGCAGTTCACGGCGATAAGCGGCAGGAATATACCCAATGAATTATAGAGTGAAGGGGAATATTTCTCAATCACCATCTCCAGGATCTGAACCAATGCGGCAATGACCGCAATGAACATTATCAATCCCAAGAACGAAAGGTCGGCCGAAGCATATTCCTTTCCGAGCCAGCTCAGAGCACCCGGCTTGAGGATATATTCATTGATAGTCCATGTGACGGGGAGGGCGATAAGCAGGACGAATGTAACCGCCACGCCGAGGCCGAACGCCGTCTTGACATTTTTAGAGACGGCAAGGAATGAACACATACCGAGGAAGTATGCGAAAACCATATTGTCGACAAAAATCGACCGTATGAACAGATTCAGGTTCTCCATATTAGTTTAGCGGTTTATTCTTGAAGGTCTTTGTTTTTTGCGCGGTGAGCCCAGATGATGCATCCGACAACGATCAGAGCCATCGGAGGGAGAATCATCATGCCGTTGTTCATATATCCGGCCTGATACCAGGACTGCGGGATAATGCTGAATCCGAACAGCGTTCCGCTTCCGAGCAATTCGCGGAAGAATGAGACGATGATGAGGATGATGCCATATCCGAGGCCGTTGCCGATGCCATCGAGGAAAGCGGGCCACGGGCGGTTGTTGAGGGCGAAAGCCTCGAGACGTCCCATGATAATACAGTTGGTGATGATAAGACCGATGAACACCGAGAGAGCCTTGCTTATCTCATAGTTCCATGCCTTGAGCACCTGGTCCACAATCACCACGAGCGCGGCCACGACCACAAGCTGGACGATGATACGGATTGAGGTAGGAATCGTTTTCCGCAAAAGGGAGATGATGACATTTGCCAGTGCGAGCACTGCGGTCACGGATATTGTCATCACAATAGCCGGTTCCATCTTGGCTGTAACGGCCAGAGCGGAACATATACCCAACACCTGGACAATTACAGGATTATCCTTCGATAGAGGATTTATGAGGGGGATGAATGTTTTCTTAAGATTCATTTCGCAGTCTCTTTAAGATTTTTGAAAAATGCGGAATAGGGTTCAAGTGAGTTCCAGAGCATTTTCTGGACGCCCTGGCTGGTGATCGTGCCGCCGCTGATGGCGTGAACGAAAGAGCCTTGGGCGGGTTCCTGCCCGGCCTTGACAACTTTCACCGACTGGAAAGTTCCGTCTTGGTTGAATATGTCTTTACCTTTGAATTGATCGCTGAAGGCAGGTTTCTCTATTTCCGCGCCGAGTCCCGGAGTCTCGCCCTGGTGGGCGAAGTATGCGCCATAGATAGTGTCGCCGTTGGCATCAAATGCCACATATCCCCAGATCGGACCCCAGAGTCCGGCGCCATAGACGGGCACGATATATTTAGTGCCGGCTTCCGTGGAGCATTCAAAGACGGGGAGAAGCCGCTGATCCGGAGCCTTCTTGACTTCCGAGCTGATGTTCACGCTGAACGGATCGACATCGGTCGAAGCTTTCTCTCCTTTGTCGTTGACGATATAAGATGCCTTGATGTGTTCGGCATAGAGGTCGCCGACGCTTTCACCATCGGAGGGGACGATCAGGGCCGCGGCGAGAATCTGGCGTTTGGTATCGTTTTCGATGTTTTCCACCTGTTTGGGGCGTAGTGCCTGATAGACCACGGAAAGAGTGACTCCCACAAGCACGACCAGTACGATGGAGTATATTATTGTATACACATTGCTTTGTCTGTTCATAGCTTGTATGATTAGGAGTTTCTGATTTCAGCGCGGCGCAGGCGTCGGCGGACATTTGAATTTATCACGCAGTAGTCGATGAGGGGCGCGAAGCAGTTCATCAGCAAAACGGAGAGCATGGCTCCTTCGGGATAACCGGTGTTGTAGCAGCGGATAAGTATGGCAACCACACCGATAAGGAATCCATAGATATATTTGCCGATGTTTGTGCGGCAGGCTGTTACAGGGTCGGTGGCCATGAACACCACGGCAAATGCGAATCCGCCGAGGCAGAGCTGTTCGAGAGGAGCTACGAACGTGACGGGGTAGAGGTCGGCGGCAAAATTATGTGCCAGCACCGACATGAGGAATCCTCCGACAAAGGCTGAGGTGATGATTCTCCAGCTTGCAATGCCCGTGAGCAGAAGTATCACGGCTCCGATGAGGATGCAGAAAGTGGAGGTCTCGCCCCAGGATCCGGGATATAAACCGAAGAATATATCGTTGAAAGTGAGGGGATCGCCGACAACATTGGTCAATACCGTGGAGGAGTCGCCGGAAGCGAGCTGTCCGAGCGGGGTGGCGCCTGTGAAGGAATCCACGAGCGGAGCCTTTCCTGTTGAGACGAAAACGGCATCGCCGCTCATTTTCGAGGGATAGCTGAAGAAGAGGAAAGCGCGGGTAGCGAGAGCCACATTCAGGAAATTATAGCCGGTTCCGCCAAACACTTCCTTGACGAAAATCACCGCGAATGCCGTGGCCACAGCTATCATCCAGCAGGGGGTGTCGACCGGGCATATCATCGGTATCAGGATTCCGGATACGAGAAATCCTTCCTGAATCTCATGTCCTCTCATCTGAGCCACTACGAATTCTATGCCGAGGCCGACGATGTAAGCTGTAAGAATCTGCGGCAGAACAGCGAATAGACCATAGATGAAGAGTTCGAAGAAGTTTTTATCGGTTATTCCCGCGGCTTCGAAATGCTGGTAACCGATGTTCCACATTCCGAATAGGCAACAAGGCAGGAGGGCGATCACCACAGTGATCATCGTGCGCTTGGAATCGTTGCTGTCGTGGATATGGACGCCCGAGCGCGAAGTCTCGTTCGGGGTGAACAGAAATGTATAGAAACCGTCGAACACGGAGTGTAGTTTCTCAAACTTTCCACCCGGCTCGAATTGAGGTTTGATTCCGTCGATTTTTCTTTTTAATCCTTTCACGATATTGATGGAATAAATAAAGTTTACGTGTGGTTTTGCCGGAGGTCATAAAGTCTCCTTTCGGAGATAATCGAGACCATCTCTGACGATTTTCTGAAGTTCGAGTTTGGAGGTATCGACAAATTCGGGGAGAGCAAAATCTTCGGGCGCCACTTCGTAGATTCCCCTCTCCTCCATTTTCTCGATGTTGCGGGCGAGAATGGCTTTGATGAGAAATTCGGGATAAATGTCGAAGGGGAAAACCTTGTCGTATTCTCCGCTAAGAATCATGGCGCGATGGCCACCTTTGATGCGGGCGTCGAAATCAAAGGGTTTCTTCAACCCTCTCAAAAATGCGGGGAAGGTATGCTTCACGCTGTATTTTTTAGGGTTCATCGAAGCCCAGCCCATGAATTCGTCGGAAGTGTCGCCTTCATCGATAGCGGTTATCTGTCGATAGGGGAAACGCAGGAATCCGGTTTCGGGAGAAACCTTGATTCCTGTGAGCACATTGCCTGAAATCACCCGAACGTGTTCTTCACCGGCTATTTCTCCTTTCAACAGAGAGGCGAGGCTTGCGCCGACAAGAGTGCGCACGATATGCGGATCCTTCATGTCGGGACCGGTAAGAGCCACATCGGCTGTATAATCGATATCGCCTGTTGTGGCGAAGCGTCCTATTCTGATGGCTGTGGTGGCGTCGAGGGTCCAGACGGTCTCACCCTTGTTTACCGGTTTGATATTTGCAATCTGGACGCCGACGTTTCCTGCGGGATGCGGACCCTTGAATTCGGTTACAACTGCAATGTCGGAATCAATGCCCGAGCCGGCAGGTACAGATAGATAGACATTTCCATGCGTAAGGGATGCGAGAGCTTTGATTCCTGCTTCGAGCATATCTTTATCTTTCCCGGCAACAAGCACAGGAGCGAGTGGGGCTGAATCGAATGCCGTGATGAAAATATCGCGAGGTTCGGCATCGCAAGCAGGCACTATGTCGAAAGGCCGCTGGCGCATCAGCGCAAAGAGGCCCGAGAGCCTAAGCTTCTCAAGCATCGTGAAGGAAGAATCGATTGTTTCCTTCCCCTCCTCAGATCCTTTTCTGACAGAAACGAATTCTATTTTGCGGCGTTCGCCCCGGTGAATCTCCTCCACTTCTCCCGCAACCGGTGAGGTTAGTCTGAGATTTTCGCATTCTTTAGCATATAGCAAAGGGCTGCCTACCTTTACCTTGTCGCCCGGTTTGACACATACTTTCCATGTGTATCCCGGGAAGTCATCCGGAACGATGCCGAAAAGAGCTGTTGTCTTGTCTTCGGTCTCAGTTTCCGATGCTTTGCCGGGCAAAGGGATGTCGAGCCCTTTCTTGATGTTGATTGTTCTTGCCATGACAAGCGCAAATTGTGTTTGTTATATCATGCAAAAATACTAAAATTTGCAAACTAAAGCAAAAAAAAGCTTCCGTTCTCGCAATGAAGAACGGAAGCTTTTACGAATCTATGCTTTTATGCTTATATGCTCTTATTTTCCGAGGCCTTCTACAAACTTGCGGTAGGCATCGTTGTTGGGATCATACTGCAGATATTTGTTGAAGTATTCTTTTGCCTGGGGAATATCCTTGATGCTGAGATAGTAGTTGCCCATGTAGTTATACATATCCTTGGCATCGGATTTATAACGGGAGGGATCCTGACTTGCTTCGAGGAGTTCGATGGCTTTGGTATACATCGGAACAGCTGCGCTCTCAACAGTTTCTTTAGTGGCTTTCTGTTTGGCTATGTCGCCGAGGAACTTCACGGGTTTGTAGTTGTCGGGAAGAATCTCGGCTGCAAGGCCGGCATATTTTTCGGTGTCGGCGAAGAATTTGTCGGCAACGGGCTGGTTTTCTTTGTTCTCGACTGCTGCGTAGAAAGAGAAAGTGGCCTGCTGCACATAGTCGTTATATGAAGGTTTCTCTACTTTGGCAAGATAACCTTCGTAGGCTTTGGCGGCTCCGGTGATGTTGCCGGCATCGACATACTTCATCGCGAGATCCTTGTTGAAAGCGGCGTTGTCGGGCATTTCCTTGATACCTTCCTCAATCACGGAGATAGCCTCATCGGCACGTTTCGCTTTGGAGAGCTCATCGGCTATCAGCGTATAGTCGATTGCGGCGAACTTATTGTCGGCGGGTTTTGCGCGATGGGCGGCGAGAAGAGCCTCGGCCATGGGAAGAAGCTTGTCGGACATCGCGGGAATCTGAGCGGCATTCATGAACTGATAGCGCTGAGCCGTGAAATTGCCGGGATCCTCTGAGAGAAGCTTGCTCGCATAGTCGTAACCTTTCTGGTAGTCGCCGCCGTAGAAGAGCAGGAACGCGTAGCGGTTTTCATCCTGTTTGAAGTGGCTGGGATTCTGCACGTATTTGCCATATTCCTTGGCGGCGTTTGCATAATCCTTACCGTTATAGTATGCTATTGCGAGCTCACGCTGGCCGAGGGCCGACTGCGGATTCACTTCAAGAAGTTTGTTGAGCATGGTGATGGCGTATTCCGGATTCACCATTGTGAAGAGGTTGGCATATTTTACGTATGCCTGAGTTGCGTTGTTGTCGGTATTTGCGGCCATCTCGTATTTTGCGCCAGCCTCGCCAAATTTTTTCTGTTCTTTGAGCTGATCGCCTTCGAAGATGTAGACTTGCGGGCTGTTGGCGTTGGTCTTGCGTGCCTTCTCTATCTTATTCGTGATCTGTTTCGCGTATAAAACAGGGTCAACGCTATCGTAAGCGCGTGCGATAGCCACATGGAGGGCCGCATCTTTCTTTGCAAGTTTTTCGGCTTGTTTGAAAGATTCCTCGGCTCCCTTTTTGTCGCCTTCCTTAAGGAGAAGGCGACCGAGTCCTACATAGTTGTAGGCATATTCGGGATTTGCGGCGATACCGTCCTGAAAATATTTTCTTGCCTGCGCCGTATTGTTTTCGTCGATTGAAACCAGACCGAGGTAGTAGTCGCTGACGGCTTTGTCTGTTCCGGGGTTGTTGAGGCTGCGGAGCAGAAGCTCTTTTGCATTTTCAAACTGGTCGGCGTTATAGTATTCGGCGCCTTCCACATGAGTTTGCGCCGTAGCGGTCAATGCAACTCCGGCGAGGCAAAATGTAAGAATTCCTTTAAACTTCATGTTATTATGTTTTGATTTTATTTTTTTAATCGATGAATATTTCTGCATTCCGGCATCTATGAGTATGTCAGAAAATACACGGGATGTCAAAAAACTCGCTCATCTCTTAGAACAATCCTTGAGTGAGCGAGTTCAAAGTTACTAAATTTTCCACGTTATAACAAAAATATGCGCGGAGTATAATTTAATATATGTTAAATTCCCCGATGATCCGTTATTGCTTCAGTTCTACAACGCGGGGATTCATGTGGTAGGGGAGAATTCCGGTCTTGGAAATTATCTTCTGCCCTACGAATCCGGTGACGAATGTATAGAAACTATGAAGCACTGTCGAATTGGATGCGGTCGAAATCATGTATACCTTGCGGAAAAGTGGATATTCTCCGGAATTGATGTAGACCTGATAGGGCTTATAGGCCGTCGGGTCGAAATCGTTTTTCTCCGTAGGGTTGCTTACTTTCACCACATTCACCTCGGTTGTGAGGTTCGTGGCAATAGTATCTGTGGTGTTGGCATAATCCTTGTTGCGCTGATCCACGGGCACTTTGCGGGCGAGGCTGAGGTCATCTCCAAGCCAGCTGACACTTATTATTCCGAGTGCGTCGGGGTCATTTTTCACAACATCGAATACCTGACTGTTGTTTTTCTGCGCGAAAGCATTCGGATTGTCGGAAATCTTGCGGCCGTCTTTCAAGAACTGCTCGCGCATGTAGCTGACTGTGGAGGAGCCTGCGTTGTCGAACACGAGTTTTATCGTTGTGGTGTCGTTGCCGGCGAGCTGGCTCCATTTGGTGATCCTGCCGTTTAGTATATCGCCTATCTCAGTCATTGAGAGAGATGTGACGCGGTTGTCTTTGTTGGTGATCAGTGCTACGGCATCGACAGCTATACAATGGGTGCGGACCACGCGTTTGAATTTCTTCTTCATGTATTCCCTCTGCTCTTTGGTGAGCTCATGGGTCACGATGACAGCCTGGGTGCCGTCGGCCATGAGCGTGTCAATGGCCTCCTGCTCACTGACGTAGAAGGGAATTATGGAGGCTTCGGGATATGAATACTCGAAAACCTCGATTTCTTCGTCAAGAATATTCTTGAAACCGTCGTCGCAGAAAATAGTGGCGCTTCCTTTGGCGTATTCGCCGCGTTTCACTTTTGTACACGAAACAGCTCCCAGCACGCAGAGCGCCGAGAGCAAAAGAGCTATTAAATTCCGTCTTTTTGCAAACATAGCTGTTTTGTCTAATCTATGTATTGAATCGGTTAATGTCAGTTTATACCCTTATAGAGGCGATATCCGCGGAAGATGCCGTAAGCTATGAGGATTCCGCCGATAACATAGCTGACCGTTGTGTTGACGATATCGAACACATTGAATATAAATAGCAGACCTACGCCTAAATAGACGAGAATCATCAGGATTCCGAATGCCAGACGTGCGCCTTTGGGCGCGCCGGGACGGTTTTCATTATCGTAACCACTCATAATTATAATTTTTAGATGTTTCTAATTTTTTAACAATTAATATAACTCTAAGTTCAAAAAAATATTGGATTTCCCCGGAAGTTTCTCGCTTTTGGCGCAATAAACGCGAGTTTCATTCTTCGGGGAGTAGTGAAAACTGAGAGATATTTAAACAGAGAGAGCGTGGAATTTTCCACGCTCTCTCTCTGTTTATAAGGTATAATTGAAATCGGATCAATTGTTGAGTCGGAACACGACAGGAAGGTTGAAGTAGCTTCGTACGGCTACACCATTGTTCTTGCCGGGCTGCCATTTAGGCATCTTGCGGACGATACGCAGAGCCTCGCGGTCGAGGTCTTTGTCCACACCCTTGAGGATAGTGGCGTTGGCTACAGTACCGTCTTTTTCAACAACGAATTTAACAACGACTCTACCGGAAACATCGTTTTGAGCTGCTGTCTCGGGGTAGCGGAGGTTATTCGAGAGCCATTTGGCGAGGGCAGAGTTACCGCCGGGGAATTCAGCGGGCTGCTCAACAGCCACGAAAATCTCCTCCTCTTTGGGTTTAGCCTCGGGTTCGGGCTCTTTAACTATCACCTGTTCCTGAACTGCCTTGAACTTATCGGCGTCGTCGCTACCTTCCTGAGTTACGACACCGCGGGCGGTGTTGTCCTCTTTCTGGGTATCCATATCCATCACTTCGTTTTTCACCTTGTCGGCATCGACGATAGCGATCTGTGTTACCTGGACGGTTGCGAGCACCTCTTCGGGCACTTCGATTTCGGGTTGTTCAAATTTCTGTTCTTCGACCTCGGGTTCCTCGGGTGTTTCCTCAGCCTCCTGAGCGAGCTGAGCAGCCATCATCTTCTCGCGCTGTTCCTGAAGGGCGATAGCCTCCTGCTCGGCGCGGTAGTCAGACCATTTGCTCAGAGCGATTATGAGGATGAAAACCACCACCAGTCCGATCAAGGTATAGAGCACGGCCATATTGTGGCGTTTGTCGCTCTGCTTGCGAAGCTGATATGCACCAAAGTCTTTGTTTTTATCCGCAAAGACGAGGTTGCGCCAGTCGGATGAGGTCAGATCTATATTTCTATTAGCCATTTTTTCGTTTGCTTTAAGTAATTAATAAATCTAACTCACATCATTTATGGTGATTGTTCTGATAATCGATTACCAAAAGAGAATCAGCCTTAGTCATGTTATCAATCTGATATTTTGAAATCGAGTTGATCTGCATCTCGTCGAGCACCGACACGAGGCTTCCGAAGGATGCCTGCGGGGTAGATTTGATGATGATAACCGGTTTCTTCAGATTTTCATCTTTCCTGACTTTCGAAGCTGCTTCATCATAAGCTGCCTGAGCCTGTTCGCGACCATCTTTGGTTTCGAGGCTTCCGAAGCCGCCGTTGGCGTATTTCTCTTTCAGCTTATTGATTTCGGTGAGTACATCCTTGTTGCGTTTCTGGATAATGTCGCGGATGCCGCGGGCTTTTCCGGATTTTTCATCGTTAGCAAGGAATTCGGATTCCTGAAGGTTGTTGTTTTCCGAGAGCACTGATCCTCCGGGGCCGATAATACCGGCGTCACCGCCAGGCTTTCCGAAGTAATAGTAGATGATAGGAACAACTTTACCGTTCACTGTGTCCACATCGAATGATCCAACCTTACGTTTGGCGTCGAGAATGATTGTAACGGCGTCGTCGGCCGAGGCCTGCGACATGTTTTCCTCATTCTGCACTTTTTCGTTCGAAGGGAGCGCGATAGTCAAAGTCTGCGATTTGATCATGGTCGTACAGAGCATGAAGAATGTTATAAGCAACATGTTCATGTCGACCATAGGCGTGAAATCCACGCGGATCGTCATTTTCTTCTGGTGGTTTTTACCTTTTCCACCACCATTGTTTTGTTGAACTTCTGCCATAATATTATTCTTCAGCTCCTTTAAGAGCAGTCAATAACGTAAACTTGTTCATGTGGATTGTCTGGAGGTTATCCATCACCATGTGCACGATGTCGAATGCCGTGTTCTGGTCGGCCTTGATGGCCACACCGGTGCCGTCTTTGATTTTATCGGCGAGATTGGCGTTTTCAGTCTGGCGCATGGCCTTCATCCACATCTGGAATTCATTAGGTTTGTTTTCATCCTGATTCCAGGACACCGGGATGCCGGTGACGTGGTTCGGATTCTCATCCTCGCCGGAGAGCCATTTGCCCATTTTGGTCTGGCCTTCCGATTCGTTGGCGAGGTTAAGGAATTCGCCCATCTGATTGAGAGGAACTCCGAAAGAACCGAGCTTGCTGAAAGTGTACTTCTGCTCGGGAGTGAAGCTGATCTTGTTCTTATGCGACTCGTTGTAGATTTCGCTCACTTTGTCAAGAAGCGCTACCTTCATCTTCTCATTGCTCCAATTGGATGAGGTATCGTTGTTCATAGTGAGCCAAACTTTGCCTTCCGGACTGAGGAGCACTTGCACGAAGTTAGTTTCCTGCACTTTTTCGGTTGAAACCGAAGGCGGGGTGATAACGGTAGTGGGCTCCTTCTGGAGGAAGGTGGAAGTCAACATGAAGAAGGTAAGCAAAAGCACGGTCACATCACTCATCGCGGTCATGTCGATGAATGTGCTTTTTCTTGCAATTTTTACTCTTCCCATATTAGCTATAAACTTAATTCGGTTTTGTTAAAGTTAGTTGTGTATCTCCGTACGGGATTACTTGTGTGTAGCAGCGAAAGTAGCTACGATGGAGAAACCGATTTCGTCGATAGCGTAGGTAAGGTTGTCGATCTTGTTGGTGAAGAAGTTGTAGGAAATTACAGCGAAAGCACCGGTTGCGATACCGAAGGCGGTGTTCACAAGGGCCTCGGAGATACCTGTCGAGAGCTCTGTGGAGTCGGGAGAACCGGAAGCTGCAAGAGCCTGGAAGGATTTGATCATACCCATAACGGTTCCGAGAAGACCGACGAGAGTACCGAGAGTGGTGAGAGTCGCGATGATGGGAAGGTTCTGGGAAAGACCGGGCATTTCGAGAGCCGTAGCCTCTTCAACCTCGTTGCGGAGAGTTGTGAGTTTCTGCTCTTTGCTCAGAGTTGTGTTCTCGTCCATCTCTTTGTAGCGAACCAGAGTGTTGTAAACTACGGAAGCAACGGAACCTTTCTGGTTTTTGCAACGCTGCATGGCTGCGTCGATTTTGTTGGCTGCGAGGTCAGCCTTGATGTCGGCAACGAATTTAGTTGTGTTACCTTTGCCGGAAGCAGAGCTGATAGCAATCCAACGCTCGATGGAGAGCACGATAACTGTGAGAAGAAGGGTCATCAGGATAGGCACGATGAAGCCGCCTTTGTAAACCGTTCCGGCGAGGTTGAGGGGATGGCCGTCGGTTGTGCCGCCTTCGAAGTTGCCGGAGTAGCCCATACCGAAGAGGAAGATGCAGACAGCTGCCGCTGCGCATGCGAGAATTACGAGGAATGCATTGCGGATACCGCGGATGTTGCTGATTTTTTCCTCTTTTTTAACTTTTGCAGAAACAGTTGCTGCTGCCGGCTTGGGCGCCATAGGTTTCTGAGATTCCATAATCGTTCTAAATTTTAATTGTTTTGTTTAATTGAATGAATATTTTTAAGATTTTTTTCTGTATGAATGTCCCGGGAGGAGGGTCTGATGTCAGGTTCTTTCAGGGACGAAGGCGGTGTTTTTTATAATTTTTTCATGGCGGCGGTGTCGGCGCCTTTATTTGTCGACATTGCAAAATTACAATATATTTTGAAATAATCAACATGCCATTTAAAAAAAATGACACAATTGCGCGGCTAATTTATTTTTATTAAGCAAATTCGATTTGTAATTCTGTTTTTAAACATAAATTTGCAATTTATTTTGATGATTCCGTGGAAAAATGAGGGCGGCGCGAGGGAAAGAATTCCTTCGCGCCGCGCTTAATTATATTCTTTTTTAGGGTGTGAAGCTATCAGTCTTCCACTGCTGCTACGCCCGGGAGAGTCTTGCCTTCGATGGCTTCGAGCAATGCTCCGCCTCCGGTAGATACATAGGATACACTGTCGGCAAGTCCGAACTTGTTGACGCAAGCCACGGAGTCGCCGCCGCCGACGAGCGAGAAGGCCCCGTCCTTGGTTGCTTCAACGATTGCCTCTGCGATAGCCTTGGAGCCTTTGGTGAAGTTGTCGAATTCGAACACTCCTGCGGGGCCGTTCCAGAGGATTGTTTTGGCGGGAAGAATAACCTTGCGGAATTCAGCCACGGAGTCGGGACCTGCATCCATTCCTTCCCATCCGTCGGGGATGTTCATAACGGAGCAAACCTGAGTGTCGGCGTCGTTGCTGAATTTGTCGGCTGCAACGGTATCGGTTCCGAGCACGAGGTTGACGCCTTTCTCTTTTGCCTTTTTAAGGATATCGAGTGCGAGGTCGAGTTTGTCGTCTTCGCAGATAGAGTTGCCGATCTTCCCTCCCTGAGCTTTGGCGAATGTGAAAGTCATGCCGCCGCAGAGAATAAGGTTGTCGACCTTATCCATAAGGTTCTCGATGATTCCGATTTTTGTGGAAACTTTCGAGCCGCCCATGATGGCAGTGAAAGGACGTTTGATATCTTTGAGGATATTGTCGACTGCTTTTACCTCTTTCTCCATGAGGAAGCCGAGCATTTTATCCTGCTTGTCGAAATAGTCGGCGATCACAGCTGTGGATGCGTGGCGGCGGTGTGCGGTTCCGAAAGCGTCGTTCACGTAAACATCGGCATAGCTTGCGAGAGTCTTCGCGAATTCCTTCTGCCTTTCTTTCATCTCTTTCTTGGCAGCATCGTAGCCGGGGTCGTTCTTGTCGATGCCTACCGGTTTGCCTTCTTCTTCGGGATAGAAACGGAGGTTCTCGAGCAGGAGCACTTCTCCGGGTTTGAGCTCTTTGGCGGCTTCCTGAGCCTTCATGCAGTCGGGAGCGAATTTCACGTCAGTTCCAAGAGCTTTGGCAACGGCGTCGCGGATCTGAAGGAGGCTCATCTTGGGATTCACCTTACCTTTGGGTTTGCCCATGTGCGACATGAGGATGAGGCTTCCACCGTCGGCCAGGATTTTCTTAAGAGTGGGGAGAGCACCGCGGATACGGGTATCGTCGGTGATGTGACCGTTTTCATCGAGGGGTACATTGAAGTCTACCCTGACGATGGCTTTTTTGCCTTTGAAATTGTAATTTTCGATTTTAGCCATTTCTTTATAAATTGGGTTATTGAATTTGTCTTTAAATAAAATACGCGGAGGGTTTCCTGTAGCGATTTGACCTTGAATCAGCCAATTCACGCAAAATTAATAATTTTTCTGCAAATTCAGATATGAATTATTAATTTTGCCGTATGAACCCGATTTTTGAAGGGTGTCAATATGTCTATAAAAGCTCAGGACGTATCATCTATTTCTAACGAGAACAGAGTCTTAATGTTGACATAAAATGCAGGATATTGAGATACTTTCACAACTTTTTGAAAAATATAGCGGATTGAGTCCGGCCCGCGTCAGAAAGCTCAACGGCGCAGGCTCGAACCGCCGTTATTACCGGTTAACGGTCGAGGACCGAGGAGATCAGCAAGGGTTTTCATGTATAGGCGTGGGAGGCGACAATCTTCGCGACTGCCGGGCGTTCACAAATCTCTCGCGTGTTTTCAGAAATCATGGGTTGCCTGTTCCGGAAGTTTATGAAGTGAGCGGCGACGGGATGCATTATATCCAGCAGGATCTCGGCGATATATCCCTCTTCGATATCATAGGGCAGAAAGGTCCTGACTCTACGGAAGTGCGGGAGCTCGTTAAGGCGTCGCTTGCGAAGCTTGTCGAGATGCAGACCGTCGACAGGAATGAATGGGAGCGATACGCGGAGTATCCGGCGTTTTCCAAACGCCAGGTGATGTGGGATCTCAATTATTTCAAGTATGAGTATCTTAAACCCTCTGGGGTGGATTTTGACGAGAATCTTCTTGAAGATGATTTTGAGAAACTTGCCGATAGGCTCACGGGGGATGGCGGCCGGTTCGGCTTCATGTATCGTGATTTCCAAAGCCGCAATATAATGGTTTGTGGCGGCAAGCCGTTTTTTATCGATTATCAGGGAGGTCGCCCGGGGCCGCTTCTATATGATGCCGTTTCATTTTTAGGGCAGGCGAAGGCAGGATTTTCGGAAGAATTCCGGCATGAAATGATACATTATTATCTGGAACAGCTTGAGCAGTCTGGAACAGCCTCCGACCGTGAGTCGGTCCTGTCGGATTCCGACGGGCGCCGGTCGGGGCTTTTTGCCTTGTTCCGGACTTTGCAGGTGCTCGGTGCATATGGCTTGCGGGGGCTTGTGGAGAGAAAGGCTCATTTTATAGAAAGCATACCTCTCGCGCTTGCGAATCTCGAAAGACTGAAGCAAGATGGTATACTGGATGATTATCCGGAGTTAAAGCGCGTCGCGGCTACAATCTGCACTGACCGGAGGTTTGTCACAGGAGATGAAGATGAGAATCGGCTTCATGTCAAAGTTTTCAGTTTCTCATATAAAAAAGGATATCCTTCGGATTATACAGGCAATGGAGGCGGATTTATGTTCGATTGCCGCGGGATGCACAATCCCGGCAGATATGCGGAATACCGTGATCTTACCGGTCTGGACACGGCGGTGATAATGTTTCTTGAAGAGAGGGGAGAGGTGCAGAAATTTGTGGATAATGCCTATGCGTTGGTTTCTCCTTCTGTAGAGACCTACCTTCGCAGAGGCTTCTCGGATCTTCAGATAGGCTTCGGATGTACGGGCGGAAGGCACCGATCGGTCTATTGTGCCGAACATCTGGCCCGGCGGCTGGCAGAATCATATCCCGACGCGATAGTCGAAGTGATTCATCGTGAACAGGGGATGGAAAGGATTATAAAATTCGAAAATTGAATTCTTTACTGTTATGAAAGCGATGATACTTGCCGCCGGACTCGGCACTCGGTTGCGGCCATGGACTCTTGAGCATCCGAAAGCACTTGTCCCCATAGAGGGAGTCCCGATGCTTGAGAGGGTTATTGTCAGGCTGAAATCGGAAGGATTCGATGATATTATAGTGAATATCCATCATTTCGGCGATCAGATAATTGATTTCCTGTCATCGCACGATTTCGGAGTGCGCATATCGATCAGCGATGAGCGGAGAGGATTGCTCGATACAGGCGGGGGTATTTTAAAAGCGTCGCGCTTTTTCGAAGGTGAGCCGACGCTTGTTCACAATGTGGATATCCTCAGCGATGCAAATCTTGGTCGACTGATGGAAGAGCATGTGAATGCTCAGAATGACGTCACCCTTCTGACGAGCGATCGCGATTCTACACGTCGGCTGATGTTTGATGCCGCCGGCAATTTACGGGGATGGCATAACACGGTCAATGGCGAATATCGGCCTACAGGAGCCGATGCGGAATCCGGTTTGACCGAGGAAGCTTTCAGCGGTATTTATATAATAGCTGCGGGCGGTGTGAGGGCACTTGCGGAATACGCGTGCCGTTTCGACGCTCCCGAGCCGGCCTTCCCGGTGATGGACTTCCTGCTCGGCTCGATAGGATCCATCCGTATCCGTCGTTTCCATTCCCCCTGCCTGCATATGCTCGACATCGGCAAGCCCTCCGCGCTGCAACGTGCCCCCGAGTTGCTAAAGCTACTCTATCGATAATTCTCAGGTGCTGATGATGCTACAAAGACCACCGATTATCAATGAGTTAGCGGTCTTTTATTCATCCATACCCCTCCGGGTCACCACAAAAGTTACCACACGCCACATAACAGTCTGAAATATTGGGTATTACGAGTGCTGTGGCATGCGCATATCTATATGCACCATTTCTAACTCACTGATATTCAGTGATTGATTTGCTGATATTCATTATCGTTCACCACCGTTCAACTCCGCCGAACTGTCTTAAACCCCAAACTTTAACAGACTTTAACCATGATTGTGACCTCAAAATGTGGTGACCTCGCCCCAAAATCTCGTAGGGTCAACACATTAAAATCTAAAATTTTGTTAAATAACTCACTACGGTTATAACTTTCCATAATGCATCTAAGAAAAGAAGCCTGCCCAAAATGAGCAGGCTGAAAAGCAGGATCGAAATCTTCACAGATGCCATATCCTGTTTCGATAGGCTTTCAGTTCCTTTTCCGGAAACTGAGCTATCGCTTTGTCAAACTCACGGAGTATTGCGGTTTTGTCATCCGGCAATGCTCCGGTGATTGGTACCGTATTGGAAATATGATGACCTAACAGATTGACCTTGATATTCAGTCGATCGATAAGAGTACGCATCTCTACCAGACGCTCAATCTCCGGTTCCTCTATGTATGTGCCGTCCTGCACCTCCTGATATAATTGGGATTCCGGGAATATCGTCAGCGACACTATGTTGATTATACAAGGATGGAGTTGGTTAAGTAAATCTGCTGTTGCCATCGCGCTTGCCTCTCCATTCCCTTTGCCTCCGAGTCCGTTGAGGTAGAACACGTTGTAGCGTATTCCGGCCTCGTCAAGTTTTAAAAGTTGTTCGAGTATGTCTGTGTCGTGATATCCCTTGTTCATTCTCTCCAGCGTCGGGTTGTGGGCAGTTTCAATACCGATGTTAATGCTGTCGAGTTTCAGATGATGAAGATTCTTTAGTTCCTCCACTGTTTTGGGGATGATATCGGTGACCCGGGCGAACATCCCGAATGAAACCAAGTGGGGAAGATTTTTTCTCAACAGCAGTGCCACATCCATAAGCTTGTTGTAACTTAATGCGAATGGGTTTGCTCCGGTGAGATAAACTCGTCGGGCTCGTGGTTGCCACTGACGGATAACTTTCAGGTCTTCCTCTATCTCCGATAACGGCGACATACGGAAAGGCGTACCGTGGTAAAGGCTGCAGAACTTGCACTTGTGCCACGTACATCCCGACGTAAGTTGTAGGAGTTGCGAGTTGGCTTCGTAAGGCGGTCGCCATACCTGACCTGTGAAATGTAGTTCCGGATATATCATATCTTGATATTTTTTAGTAATTTTGTGATGCGAAATTAGGTGATAATCAGAACTAAAGCAACATCTTACCGAAAGGTTTGACCCTTACCTGAAAGTTTGTTTTGCTCTTTATCAGCCTATTTTGCCTGTCGAAAATGGCAAAAAAATTGGACTACGAATATTGCAAAGCCGCTCCGATGCTTGAATGGATCGGCAACAAGTGGGCGCTGGTGGTTCTCATGAAGATTTCCGAGAACGAGCCGGTGCGCTTCAATGAACTGTACCGTAACATACCGTCGGTATCGGAGAAAGTGCTTTCGCAGGTGCTACGACAGTTAACGGCCGACGGCATAATCAGTCGCGAACTATTCCCAGATGTACCTCCTCGGACAGAATACTCGGTGACTGACTTCGGCAGCACGCTTTTGCCTCATGTCGAAGCCCTGATCAATTGGGGGCGCGATAACTTCGACACCATAATGTCAAACCGTCAAAAACATGAATAATAACAGGGAAATGGTAAGATGAGCCATACACTTAATGACATGACTTTGGAGGAACTTTGGCAACTGTTCCCCATCGTGCTGACTCCGTACCAGCCACAATGGAAAGATTGGGCTCATGAAGAAATTATGAAGCTTTCGGGATTGCTG
>URNY01000036.1 GCA_900549375.1 uncultured Bacteroidales bacterium
ACGGCGACTTATACCAGAGCCTCGTTCCTTTTCTCGCCGCCGGTTCATGTCCGAGTCGGGACAAGAAGGCGGCTAAAGGGATTGATTTAATCTCTTTTATCATGGGTCCTAAAATGTTTGGGTGAGCTGGTTCTTGGTTTCTTTCTCCGCTTTGCTACGAAAGCGCTTCGCGGTTTAGCGCCTATTATGTATGCCCTTTGCTAAACCAAACCAATTTGGTGTTTATCAATAGTAGAAATCCGGATTGTAGATATACTCGCGGTTCTCATAGCGAATCATGCCTTTGTTGTCAAGAAAAGTCTTCAAGCCCTTTACCTTATTGTTGGAATAGGGATGACCGCAGGCAGCATATCCGCTTTTGAGCGCGGCCTCGAAGTTACGGCATCCTTTTATTGACCCATTGGCGAATACCACTCCCAATGCCTCGCGGTGCTGTTCCTCGGTCAACTCCTTGTATGGATAAGGGTCTTTGGCTTTCTTGCCCGGCTCGGTGAATACATATCCGCTGGCAATCTCCGGCAATCCATAGTCATTTACACGGAAGGCGAATGGGTCGAACTCGGCGGCGCGGATTATGGCGGCGCATACTTCCGAAACAGTGTCATCAGTCTTGCTTCGGCTCACCTGAAGGACGGTCTCGGCCTTGTTGTTCAGCTCGGTGCCGACATGACCACGCGCATTGTCATCGCTTTTGTTGAGGTGCAGGACCGTATGGATATGTATCTGATACTTATCAGTCCATTCCATCAGCTTGCCGATAAGGTCAGTTGATTCCTTGGCGCAGTTGATGTCATACATCAGGTCACGCACACCGTCGATGATTACAAGACCTACGCCGGGTGTGTTGATTATCGCCTGTTCGATTACTTCAAGACGCAACGTGGGTGTAAGCTGGCGCAGGGCTGCAAACTTCAGATGCTCCGGATGGGTGTCGGTTGGCAGTTTCGCCAACCGCAGGGTCCGCTCCATGACTTTCTGACAATGATACGGGCTCTGTTCGGTATCGAAATAGAGTATAGTGCGCTTGTCATCGGGAAACTCGGCTGTGTAGCCCAATACCTTGCCATTCACAAGCGATGCTCCGACGATGGCGGCGACATTGAAGGTCTTTTTGCTCTTTGCCTTTCCGGTCGATGCCGAGAAGTTTCCGAGAGTGCCGATAACACTGCCGTTGGCATACAACACTTCCGGCGCAGTCTGAATCTCATCAGTGATTCTCAACTGCTTTTCCTCCCAGAGTTTGAGGATGTCTTGCTTCACTCCATCCATTCTTTACCCCCTTTCTTATGTTCTTGTATGAGGTCGAGTGCTTTCTGGGCGTCAATGACGATTTTTCTGCCCGATTGGGTTATAGCGTCTTTGATTACACCACTGTTCTTGATACGATGTGCGGTAGCCTTGCTGCACTGGAGAAGTTCGCAGAGACCTTTGATTCCGTAAACGAGCCAACGCTTTGCTGTGGCGGCAACATTTTCATCAGAGGTTACGCTTTCGGTAGCGGTCGTGGTCTTGACAAAATGAGAGTCAAGTAATTCTAAAAATTGTTCTCCGGTGTACTGCCAGAGAGGGAGTTTGAGTAACTGGTCTTTTGTCATTCGCAGTATGAGTTTGAGTTATACTTCCGCCCTCTGAGAGAGCGTATCCGAGTATCTCCCGGACACTGCAAAATTACAACCGGTTATGAGTGGTCTGTATGTGGATTATCATTCTCCACTTACTAAAACTACCCGTCAGAGTATCAGGCTCTAACGGGTAGTATCATAAGGTCTCTAAAGTGGAAATTTGAGTGGTGAAAGTGGTGCGCAAGTGGTATCTTTAAGTCGCAAGAACTATCAAGCTCGCTTTTTATGGTTTTTGATGATTTCATCTACATCATCAGCGAAAGCCATACTTGACCTGCTGGCATCGCTACCTCGCGGATGTGAATATTTACTTTCGTAATATGATGAATCTATGCCGAAGTGCAAAAGGATGTCCTCGCGCCATGCAACCTTGTGCTTTTCCGGCACGATGTCGTATAGCTTGGAGATGAGATAGCACACCTTGATTTTTTGCTTAGGTTTTATCTTCAGAGGCTCATGCTTGCCATGAAGGTTCAGCGATGAATGAAACTGAGTTTCTGTCGATTCTTCAAATATCATTTCGCATACCTCATACAGTTCCGACACAAGAATCATCGGGAATAAGGGTTCTTCCCATTGGCGGTATGATTTTGTATTGGTCAGAGCCATTTTTACAGGTTGTTCCGTTGCCAGATAACTACCATTGCGAACCTGCATCTTTTGTATAAAAGCGTCTCTGCATTTAGGATGTAGTGGAATCTCACATGGTGGGAAGTATCGCTCCACCATGATAAATACTTTGCGACAGACATTTCGCAAGTCATGGTACACATCGAATGAAGGTCTCAACAGAAATTCATCATATTCAACGCTTTCCTGCAATTTCTTAAGAAATTCCCGCTTCTTTTCAAGCCATCCTTCACGGGTGTCGGCCATATGGAATTGTTCGATTTCCTGTTTGTATTTATCTATCGTCCAATCGTCAGGCACCGGGATTTTATGGCAAGCCTTTAGCGCGTACTCATAATGAGCGGCAATCATATAGAACATCTCCACTTCTTTAAGGAAGTGGTTGCTTTCGTACTGATCAATCATGTCTGCCTTGGATTTATTTTTACGTTCTCTATCCAATTTATAGAATATGCTCTGGAATGTCTCTATCCTTGTTACAATCTCAACACAGAAAATTCGGGTTTGGTCAGCTTGTACCTTTCCGATTTCTCCGGAAGCATGAGATTCGATAATGGCGTTTTCGATGTCGATAGAGCAAAGTTTACTGGTGGCCTCGGCAATTCGTTTGTACAGAATTGTATCCTGTTTGGCTACCAGCGGAACTTTCGTGAGCTGCCTCAGGTCTTCCAATATTGGCACAACATCTCGTAATGTCGTAGGGTTTGGCATCTGCGGGGTGGTGTTTAACGGGTTGATGAATGTGAATGTCAATAGCTATGTAGTTTCATTGAAATTTTCGACATAACGACATTCAGCATATCAAACAACCGGCAGTCGCCAGGTGTTCACCGCCCTAACAAACTACAATGTATCTTTCTACCCTCCGTAATACACAATTACTCCATATGCAGTCCATGCACCCAAACAGCCCAAACAGCGCCCAAACAAATAAAAGGAAGTCTCGGAATATCAAAGTTTTTTATTAATTTTGCAGTTATGAACAAGACATTCAACATATACTGTGATGAAAGCTGTCATATTGAACATGACGGCAAGGACTTCATGTTTCTTGGTTCAGTCAGCTGTGCCTATCCACAAATTCGCCGACACACCAAACGAATAGACGAGCTAAAAAAAGTGCATAATTTCTATGCGGAAATAAAATGGAGTAATGTTTCTCAGTCTAAGATAAGGTTTTATCTTGACTTGATAGATTATTTTTTTGATACCGACTTACGATTTAGAGCCATCGGAATCAAAAAAAGTATGATTAAGGTTGATGAAAATAACACCTACGATGATTTCTATTATAAGATGTATTACTCTCTCCTTAATTACAAAATCGATACTCTGGATCATTACAATGTATATCTTGACATCAAGGACAGTTTGAGTGCCGTTAAGGTTCGTAGGCTTAAAGAAATACTAAACGTAAAATATGGAGTATTCCGAAACGTTCAGAATATTTGCTCTAACGAGAGTCTGTTAATGCAGTTGACAGATTTCATCATGGGTGCAATATCGTATAATATGAACGATAAGCTGCACCGCAATCAAGCGAAAGTCGCCATAATTGAGCGTATCAAAAAGCACCTTAACTCACAGAATCTTAGTATAACCAACTATTCCGATAAGTTGAATCTATTCTTTATAAATCTGCGTTGAGTCATGCCATTAAATCTTACTAAGAAATATAATGATCTGCTTGATATATTAGGCATGTCCGAGAGTCAACGCAACGATTCATTGAGGAGAATATTTAACCGGGATATTCAAGACAACCCGGCTTTTTCGTTCAATGGCAAGCCCATTTATCCAACACCACGCGAAGATGGACAGGTAGCAATGGAGAATCTCTTCAATCATCTTACTCGAAAGGAGGTTGATAAAGATACGCACCATAGAGAATATGATCCCAACCGCTCGCAGCGTTTACATTGGATTAGGCATCATGTCGAGAAAAGGAAAGCTGATAATATGCTCTATTTCTCAGTGGACGAGCCTCGTGCGCCGCGAACTTACATCTATGATATAGATGAGAGGTATGTAATTGTACTTGAACCTCGCAGGAATGGCTCTGCATATTACCTGCTAACGGCATATCATCTTGAAGGTAAGGACGCCGCACGCAATAAAATTATGAATAAGTACCGTCGCAGACGCTTACCCAATCTATTATAAAAAGCAAAAAACGCAGAGCTTCAAGGCTTGCGTTTTTCGATTTCCTTTCCTCAAATGAGGAATGAACTCTGGTGCAAAGGTACAAATTTTTGTTGACCCTGCAAAATTCTAACGTGGGAAACTTCAAAAAGTTTTATACGAAGATACTGTAACTTCGGTAAACCCGCAAAATTCCACATTGTAAACTACGATAATTAGGCATATTCAAGGGATGTGTACTACGATAAATACGTCCTTGTCTAGCTAAACCTTGTTATAATCCGCCAAAAGTGGCTCAAAAGTTATAGATTTGGCGGATTATAAGCATATATTAGAAGGGGAGGAATCACTGTATAGGTGGGATAATAAATATTTTCTCATTGAAAGCCTGCATCATAGCGGGTGTTACATTGGATATGTAACCGGCGAGTAGTGCCGACACCTCCGATGTGGCGTGTCCTACGGCATAGTCGATGTATGCAGTCATCACGCCGTGATGTGCCAAGGCTGAAATGAAAGAATTGCGGGCATATTGGGGCGTTACGCATTGGATGTCAAGCGATTCACAAACCTCTTTGATGTTCTTTGAAATCCGGCGGTTAAAGTCGTGAACGCGGATTGCTTTTTGCTCATCGGTGACAGCATTGAGAAAGATGTCAGGGAAAACAAGTTCACCGGGGCTATATGGCGAGGCATACACATCGAGTAACTGCCGTAACTGCGGAATAATCGGTACTGATGTTTCATCAAGCTGCTTGCCGACAGGTTTGTTTGCCCTGTCAATCTTAGAGCGGATGAAAACAAATTGCGGAAACTTTTGCGAGACTGCCGCCTTCTCTGTCCAGACAAGTTTAGCCATATCTATGGTGTTCATGCCGTTGAGACAATAAAGGAGCAACCAGCGGCCAACGGCACGGGCATATTTTGACTGTTTATCGGGAGCAGCAAGCCAATATTCCCACAACTTCAACACTTCCTCCACAGTCAAGGCATTCAAGCGGCGACGGTTTCCGGCATGAATAAGACCCTTGAAATTGGGTACCAGCGTAGTGTGACCGTCTTTATATGCTTGATTGAACACAGCTCGTGTGGCACGGAGAATTACCATTCGCGTGTCCAAAGAAAGCGGCTGATCCGTGCCGTTGCGTGCTTTCTGTTCATCAAGCCATTTGGCGAAGCGTGTGATTATGGCGGTATCGACAGCGCCGAGTGAGATGGGTTTATCTTTTCGGAACAGCTTGAACCAGTCAAGGGCAGAAGAATACATCGCGCGGGTCTTTACTTTCTCTTTCGATGCGCCAAGTGTTGCCCAATAAGAAAAGGTATCGTCCGCCCTCATAGATTTTTCCGTTACTTTCCCCTCGGACTTTTCAACATGACTTTTGAGGTCGGCAACCGAGAACCGATTGAGCAAAATAAGTTCGTCTGCTTTGGCGCATATATGGTCAAACACCTTGCGAAGCTCCTTTCGGATCTCAATGGCAGCATTTGATTTTGAGAACAACGCCTCGTATTCTTTCGTTGACGATACCTTTAACCCGGTCGCGAAATATCTCCGCAACCGTTGATGAGTGACACAGACTGTCAACGGCACAGACTTGCCTGTGTCAAATTTATATCTGTTATCCGGAGCGAGAATGATATATATCGTCGCCCCTGCAAACCTTCGGGATTCATCGCTAAAAAGAGCCTTGTTCATATCGTTGTGTTCAAGTTTTTTATCAGATATGCCAGCCCCAATAAAACAATCAGGGAGCGTGTTCAGTAAATGGGGTTTGAACACATTTTGAACACAACCCACAAGTTTCAAGAGGTCTCATACAAAATTACAAACTTCTTTCTTTGCTTGCAAATATCTGATAATCAAATTACATCTTATTAACGAAGTTTCATGCGGTTTCGTTCAAAATCACGCCGTTCACCTACTCATAATCAGGGAGTCCTAGGTTCAAGCCATAGTGGGACCACTCATAGAATAGAAATCAAGCAGTTACGAATCAAATCGCAACTGCTTTTTCTTTTGCTTCGAACACAAATCTGAACCAACTCATTTCAGCCGATAATGGCGGTCGTCTTATTTTGGACCTATGTGTGTTGTGTTTGCCCGAGGATAATCCAATACTCCGTAACTGCGAGTAATGTAGAAAATGCAGGTTATTTCAGTTCCAATTCAATGTCCTCTATTGATGGCAGAGAACTCTTGAATTCATCGGGGATGAATTTTGTTAACTGAAATTCCGCCACTCCGATAGGTTGCGATGATGATTCAAGGGCATATTGTGCAAGTACATTATCTTTATCCTTACATATCAGCAAACCGATGGTACGGTTATCCTGCTCTGTTTTCAATATATGATTTACTGCCGTCATGTATGTGCCGAGTTGCCCTATATCCCCGGCTCCGAAGGTCCCGGTCTTGACTTCTATAACACAATAAGCGTGCAATTTTATGTTATAAAACAGTAAATCAATGAATTGTTCAGTATGCCCTACTTTGAGACGGTATTCTTCTCCGACGTAAGCAAAGCCTGATCCAAGTTCGAGAAGAAACCGGGATATATTGGACATCAGAGCCTTTTTCAGTTCACGTTCTTTATAAGGCTCGGTCATTTCAGTAAAGTCAAAGATATACGGGTCCTTAGTCAGTTCCTGTGCAAGGTCGCTATCGGGAGCGGGCAGTAAGCGAGAAAAACTTGTCAACGCCTTTCCTTGGCGCAGATGCAGATTGGTGTCAATAAACGATTTCAGAATGTTTCTCGACCATCCTTCTTCGACAACCTTATGAGCGTAGAATAGTGCGGTGTCTCGTTCTCCTTTTTCGAAATATTTATCTATCAGAGTACAATGATGTCCCCACGGTACAGAGAAAATTATATCGTCATTGAGACCTGAAGAAATGCCAACAGCTTGCTGGCATATCTCGGTTTCAGAATTGCCAACAACTTGTTGGCAATTTGTAGACAACTCACTATAAAGAAGATACATCTTCTTCATGTATTGTAAATTCTGCCGAGAGAAGCCCTCGGCTTCCGGTATAGCCGCTTTCAAATCCTGACTGAGATTTCGATAGAATCCGCTACCGTAGACATTCTCGGCATCACGAGCCACGATGTCACGACCGAGCGACCAATAGAAGCGCAGCATCTCCCTGTTCACCTGCGTCGCTGCCTTAATCTGGCTGCGACGGTAGCGTTCTTTTAACTCCTGAATCCACCGGGAGTATTCGGCATCGGTTTTAATCAGTTTGCTCATGACTTTACCTTCTTGTAGTTGATCCAATTACAAAACTACAAAAATAATCTGATACTGAGGGCATCATATATCATATAATCGCCTGACTAATCCAGCAGGGCGACAAGCGGAGATGCCCTAACTTCGATAAATCGGCAAAATTTAGCCCCGCAAACTACGATAATCACGCATATTCAAGGTGTATGTACTACGATAATACGAACCTTGTCAAGCTAAATCTCGTTATAATCCTCCAAAAGTGGGTCAAAAGTCATAGATTTGGCGGATTATAGACATATTTTAAGAGTTGGGGAATCAATGCAACGTTGAAAATTAATCAAAACCGTTCGTTTATGACATCCGACTTTTGGCAAGCAATGATTGTTATAATGTAGACAATTGTAACGCCATTAAACTTTAATATTATGAATGCAAACCGAATACGCCCGACCGACAATGTGCTCGTGGAGATTTATTTAGATGGAAAGGAAGTTGATACTTACGAGGGCTCAGGATTCCACACCGTGGAGCAGGCCGTCAGCAATGCCTTCGACAACTCGGGACGTGCCGACACGAACATCGAAGACTATGTATTCCGCGTTACGAACCTTGCCGACCACACCTCAGCCCGTTATCGCGTAAACGCCGGCGGCAACGTGAAACTCATTCCTGAAGAATAAGAAACGAGTCCGTAACTTATTCCTGAACAGTGAGCTTCGGGAGAATCTCCTTTTCGAAGACGGGGCGAGAGATTATGCGGTAATGGAAGTTGGAGGATTCGTTGAACCGTTGGCTGTGGTGCATCACGAAATCGCCGCGACGTAGCTTCTCCTCTATCTCGCGTTTATCCTCGGCATCGTTAGGGAATTTCAGCTCCATATAATTTATTCCATCGGCAATTTCGCTCCATTCCTTTCGCCATAGATCCGCCGGAACCGGAGCCACACCGCGCGTGCTCCTCACAAAAGCGTCAAAAAAATTCTCGAACGATATCTTGCCCTCCTTTATCACCCTGAGATTGACGCGATAGAAATTCCCATGGCTGCCTGTCGGCTCATAGTCGGGCCCTTCGAACACCGTTGTCTCGTCGAGCTCCGACTGAAGATAAGCTTCCGCGGTCTGTTTATCCTTCAGTATATGTCCCGGGCCGAAACGGTCCTGCATGAAATTCTTGTAAATGTCGCGGCATTCCGATTCCGGCCATTCGTTGAGCTGATAGATTATTGCCCAGCGGATTGAGTCAGCATGTGTCTGGGCCGACAAGGCAAAACAACCTGCGGCAAGCATCGCGCCGACAAACGCCGCACGCACAATCCTAACCGATCTTATAAACATTTCCATAAGCGAATTTACAAAAATATCATGATACAACGGATAAATTATCCGTTACAGATGTTTGCTTCATTTAGCGATCTTACTGAGTAGGATTAGGTAAAAGGAGCTCCTCTTTCGCATTTAGTAATAACGGTGCGCTCCGGTAGAGCATCGTAAAGCAATAATCGATGATGAGAAAGAGAAGCTTATTCCTTCTACTGACTGCAGCCGCAGTCTCCTCTTTTGCGAACGCTCAGTCTATTTACCCGGGACAGCACCGCGGAAAGATTGCAGTCGAAAACTCTGCCCCGGTCAAAGCCGAAAGTTTCGACCTTAAGGAAGTGAGACTGCTGCCGGGCCGCGTGCGCGAGAACCTCGAGCGGGATTCGGCGTGGATGGTAAACGTTTCCGCGCGGCGGATGCTTCATAGCTTCCGCAACAACGCCGGCGTCTTCGCCGGTCTGGAAGGCGGCTATGAGAGCGTGAATAAATATGGCGGCTGGGAATCGCTCGACTGCGATCTGCGCGGCCACACCACGGGCCATCTTCTTTCGGCCTATGGTCTTATGTATGCGGCCACGGGCAGTGAGATTTTCAAGTTCAAAGGCGACAGTCTTGTGGCCGGACTTGCCGAAGTTCAGCAGGCTTTGGGCGATAAGGGCTACCTGAGCGCTTTTCCCGAGGAACTCATCAACCGCAATCTACAAGGGAAGGGGGTGTGGGCTCCCTGGTACACCCTCCATAAAATCCTCTCCGGTCTTATCGACCAATATCTTTATTCGGGCAATCAGCAGGCGCTGACCATAGCCAAAGGGATGGGCGACTGGGCCTATGGCAAGCTGAAGGACCGCGACGCCGAGACTCGCCGCCGGTTTCTGGGAGAATGTGGTGAATCATCACACATTCGCCTCGGGTTCATGCAGCCAGAAGGAGCATTTCTTCCCGGTCGACAGATTCTCGAAATATATCAACGGCTATACCGGGGAATCATGCTGCACCTACAACATGCTCAAGCTTTCCCGTCATCTTTTCAGCTGGACGGCAGATCCCGCAATCGCCGACTATTATGAGAGAGCACTCTTCAACCATATCCTCGGCCAGCAGGACCCAGAGTCTGGCATGGTGTGCTATTTCCTGCCGTTGATGAGCGGATCCTATAAACTCTATTCCACTCCGGAGCAATCGTTCTGGTGTTGCGTGGGAAGCGGTTTCGAAAGCCATGCGAAATATGCCGAGAGCATCTATTTCCACAATGACGACACTCACCGCACCCGCCACGCGGTCTACTGGAATCTCGAAAAATGAGATACGAGGGTAAACAATTTTGCACTTTGGTAATTTTTATTACCTTTGCAAACGTAACAACCCCGCTCTTGAATGACCTTATATGGCCTCTTTTTCATCTACGGATTGTGCGTCATGTTTTATTTCATGATGTCATGGTTCTTTTTCCGCAAAGACAAAGAGCGGCTGTCGAAGCTTGTGGCCGTTCTGATGGCGACAATCGGCCTGCAATGTCTCAAAGACCTCTTTTTCATCTCCCCAACCGATAAATTAGGAGAATTCGGCTGGAGGGTGATGACCGTCACGGATATGGTGACAGTCCCGATATATGCATTCATTCTTATCGAACTATGCAAGCCGTCTTCCTTATCAATACGGATGATGGTTGTGCACGAACTGTCGTTTATCCTTCCGATGGCGGTTTTCATTGCCACCGGCAATGTGTATGTCTACTATGCCGAAGTGATATGGGCCTTTCTCTATGGAATCGCCTATGCTCTCTGGACCGTTTTTGCCATTCCCCGATATCACGCCATGTTGAAACGTCGTTTCTCTTACGAGGAGAATATCAATCTCAATTGGCTTCGCGTGATTCCGGCTTCATTTTTCGTTATCCTTACTGTATGGATCTGCGCCTGCCTGTTTTCCGCCATTTATATCGAAGCCGTTTATCTCATCGGCTCGCTGGTGATGTGGATGTTCATCTGCTATTTCATCTACAGGCACGAATCGGTGCTTGACGAAATCTCCGAAACAAATGCGGAGATACAGGAAACCGTCGCCGAGCCAGAGCCGTCCATGTCCGACATCGGGAAACGCATAACGGCACTTTTCGACACCGAAAAAATATACCTTGACCCGAACCTCAAATTATCGGACATCGCCAAAGCGGCAGGTACCAACCGCACTTATGTCAGCGCCTTCTTCAACAAGGAAGCGGACAGCACTTTCTACGATTATGTAAACCGCCTTCGTATCGAGCACGCATGCCGCTTGCTCATGAGTTCCGACAGAAACCTAAAACATATCGCCGAACAATCCGGTTTCAACAGCCCGCAGTCATTCATAAGGGTATTCAACAAATTCAAGGGCATTTCACCCTCTGAATATAGGGGGGGGTAAAACGTTAAGCCCCAATTATTTAAACAAATTGTTAATCACTATTTTACGCATTGATAACCGGTTTTACTCAGTGTGAACCATAATTTGAGAGATTGGCAACTTCCCCGGGTTTGTTTGTGCTTACTTTGCGCCACGGACAAATCTCCAATCTCACGCACGAAAAGAGTTGTCTTGTTGTCAAGCATTGCTTTCTGACCTTTCTTCCTGCGAGAGTATAGAGCGAAACAATTTATAACAACTAAATACTATCGCTTATGAAAATTTTCAAACTCATGGCCCTCGCCGCCATCGCAATGCCCTTTATGTTCTCCTGCTCGGGAGGCGGTTCCTCATCCGATACTCTTCTTTTCGGAGCCCTTCCCGGCCAATTCGAACAGCTCCTCGCCGAGCAGGCTGAGCTGAAAGAGAAAGCCAAAGATATCAAATCGGAAGCAGAGAAGGCCGAACTGATAAAAAAATCTGAAGAGATAAAGGAGAAATGGAGCGGCAAAATTGAGGAAAGTGCAAAAGCTCTCGACGGCAAACAGATTGAGTTTGCACAAAGCGACGTCAAGGTCACGCAGCCTGTTTCTCTCCAATATGAGGGTTTCTTCAGCAAATCCGACATGACTCCTAAATTCAAGATCAACGGAGCCGCCGAAGTGACATCCGAGATAAACACCGACGCTCCTTATATACTCCCCTCCGAGCACGTCTACATTGTGGGCTACAATGCCGAGGGACAGGAGGTATACCGTATAAAGGCCGGTTTTGTCGCCGCTGAAAATGTCGACGGCAAGTCCGTTGTCAAGGCCGGAACCCCCGTCACCTTCGATCCCATCGTATTCTCCGACAATAAAGTAGAGCAATACAAAGAGGCCAAGACTCTGAAACTCGAAGTATTACGCTGATTTATAGTTTTTCTCCACTATAACTTGCCATCTGATATCACAGCCGGCGGCTCTTCCGCAGGGGTCGCCGGCATTATTTGCTCGCGCAATCCCATGAATAAACGACGCCGTCTCCGAAGAATAATCCTATGGATCGGCGTGCCCGTTCTATTGGCATTCTTCTGGATAGGCATAGTCTTTCTCTGCAGACCGGCATACATAGCTCCCGACACCTCGGGCTGGAAAACAGGCGACATCTTTTTCAGCGTCGGCGATTCCTGGGAGTCGGTGGCCGTAAGAGCTCTCACTGGCGCGAAATCTTTCGAGCTGTCGGACTCAACGCCCTCCCATTGCGGTCTCGTTGTGAGATACGGCGGGGAAGTGAGGCTTGTGCATGAATCCACAGTTGCGAAAAAGATAGTCATGGAGACGCCTGAGGAATACCTGAAAAACAACGGATCGTATTGCCTGTATGTCCGGAAATCCCCCTGCGCGCCGGATAGCGTCATCCTCCGCCAAACCGTAGATTCGCTGTTGTCTAAAGGCATCCCGTTTGATTTCGATTTCGACCATTCCTCGCCGCAAGCGCTATATTGCACGGAGATGGTTGTCAGAGTTTCAGAAATATGCGGCTCCGGATATTTTTCTCATTTGAGAAAAAAAGACTATATTTACCCCGAAGATATACTGAAAATGTGCATAAAATGAAAATAAAACTAAAACTCATTGTGGCGGCGCTCCTCGTGGGGCTCTCCGTTCCGCTGGCTTCTGAGGCCCAGTTCCTCAAGAAACTCACCAAAGGCCTTGAGAAAGTCAACAAAACGCTCGATAAAGTCGAGAAAGCCGTGAAAGACACCCCGACGACGGCCAAGACCGACCGGAAGTCATCGCAGACCGCTTCGGCGAAGCAGAATTCCGCGCAGACGAAAGCCTTCTCGGAAACCGGCTGGAAATCGGTCACTCCCGGCTATCGGCATCCTTACCTGACATCGCGCACAAGATATCTCAACGTACCCGGGTTCAGAAACAACATCTCCGATGTATACGAGGATATTTTTGCCGTTAAACGAAACAATGCATGGGAATTCTGGTTTGTCAACGGCAAGAAGCTCTTCAATGCCGACTGGGAATATTGCGGACTTGAGTACAACGGCGCGCCCCGATTTTCGGGCGGTGTGGCTGCGGCCCGCAGCGCGAAACCCGGTGCCAACGGTAAGAAAACAATCTCTCTGCTCTATGCCGACGGCAGGGTAAAGCAGCTCGACCCTTCATATGTCAAAGTGTCCGACTTCATCGACGGACTCGCCATCGTGGAGCAGGAGATCAACTACAAGAGCAAATATTTCTTTATCAATGCCGCCGGAGAAAAGGTATTTCCCGCTCTCACAGTCAAAGGTGATGCCAAGGATGCCATCCGCCCGCTGGTCGATGATCGCCGTGCCTACAAATGCGACTACGACAAATGGGGCTTCATCGATGCCAAAGGAAATCCCGCTTTCGCGAAAACGTTTTCGGAAGTGCGCGACTTTTCCGGCGGCTATGCCTGGGTCCGGATTCCCGACGAGAGTCATAAGAATGTGAATCACTGGGCGCTTATCGACACCAAAGGAAATGTCGTTTTCCATCCCGGTGAGCTTTACGACAACAAACACATCAATTCCCGTGAGATCACCGATGTCGACAACGGTATCTTCTCTGTAGTGCGCGGCAATAAAGTGGTTTATTACGATGTCGCAGGCAAGCAACTGCTCTCTGTCGATGACGGCAGCGCCTTTTACGATGGCTATGCGTTCGTAACGACCTATCCCGGTTATCAGACCCTCAACAACGGCGCGATGGTGATAAACAGCGCCCTGCAGCCTGTAAGGATCCTCAAATCCGATATCTGCCCCGCCCATAAAGTTATGGACGGCTCGATAGTATTCAAGCCCTATGGTCTTGTATCGCTAAAAGCCCAGGGCTATGTGCTTAATCCGCAGGGAAACGTGGTTTTGGAGACTTACGACAACCACAACGGGAATTATATCCGGGGCATCGGCCAGTTCTCCCCCTCGGGATATTCCAAGTGCACGGATGTGAGGCTTAACGATGAATCGTATAATGCCTTCCTGAAACCCTCCGGCGAGATTACCTGGATGTTCAGCGACACAGGTGGAGGCGGTCAGTTCTCGGATCCCGTCGGTCCGGAGCCTACGGATTCAATACCGGACTTCGACCCGCGTCAGCCGAGAGACTCTATCCCGAAAATCGGACCGAATCCCCCCTATCCAATACCGCCTATCAAACTGATAACAGTCGACATAAACCAGAAACCTGTCGGCCCAACCACGGTAACGGCCCAGAAATTCAAAGTCTCGGTCGTTGCGGAACCGGCCGAAGGGGGCTCCGCTTCCATCTCGCCCGCGGGCGCTTTCTCCTACGGCGAAACGGCCACTGTCAGCGCCGCTCCCGCCAAGGACTGGGCCGTGTCGTCGATCTCCTCCTCTATTGGCGGCAATCTGTCGGTCGGCAAACCGTTTACTGTTACCACCGACCAGACCATAACCGTCAGATTTGCCAAGAAAGACGATGACAAGAATCCGGAACATACCGGAGCTTATCAGGGAACAATCAGAATCCACCCTTACGACATTCCCGTATATATGCAGGTGAATGCCGAGGGGAAGGAAGCCACTCCTTATGGCGACAACACTTGCGGCTATCTGCAGATAATGTTCGACCCCGAAACCCGTTATACCAACGAGAAACAGGAGTTCGCCGTGTCGTTGTTCGCCGTGCCGTTGCAGATCACGGGCGTGCAGCATGACGAGGCCACAGGGCGCCGTTGGCTCGTGCTCGACGGAGGGTCTGTCGCTTTCCACGACCTCAAGGTGAATCCCGCCGCCATAAATCCGCTGATGGCGCTTTATATAAATACTTTGCTCGGGGTCAACAACTTCTCGGACGTGACAACCCGCCCGATGCACTACCGCGTTGAAATGCTCGACCTTGACCCTGAGACCGGCGAGTTCACGTTCGGCGACCTGCAGGCCTACTCCGCCGAAAATGGTGGCTGGTTTGCCGGCGGCGACAAAGCCGTGAGCAAGACCACGAAAGGCTTCATGGCCACCATGACCGACCGCGGCTATCCGGCAGAGACATTCGCCGGAGCCAGAATGAAGAAGTCAACGCCGCGCACCGACGTGATGTGGTATCCGCCGAAATCCTGGTCGAAGACAGAATCGCTCTTCGAGATGATTGTCAAATCGATGACCGAATCCTACCGCACCGCCCGCTCCGACTATAACCGCATCTTCGGCGAGTAATCCCTCCCGTTAGGTTTCCAACTATAAAAAGCAATCCGACAGACACCCTCGTCCGCCGGATTGCTTTTTTTAAATTCGGTGTAATTCATTACTTTTGTATCTGAAAAATTTATCCGCAAATGGCTAAAAAGAATATTCTGGTTGTAAACGCAATCGGCGGTCTGGGAAACCGCATCCGCACCATTGCCGCATGCAACGGCCTGGCAGCCATCACCGACCGGCGTCTGAAAGTGATATGGAAAAACAATAGCGATGTCGCTGCTGATTTCACCGATATATTCATGCCATTGCCGGATGAAATAGAATTGCGTCAACCCGGCTGGATAGAATATTCTCTTCTATGGCAGATTCCAAGAAAAAAGAATCTCTATCTTTCATCTCTTGCTCAACACCTCGGATTCAGCAAGACTTTTTCCGACAATTTCGATCTTGGTCGATTGGGCTCATTCGGCGAGAAGCTCTTGAAAGAAGTAAAGAATTGCAATGGCAATATCCTGATTTCATCCGGATGTGGAGCCGAATTCGGCATGGATGAGCAGATCAGGAGTCTTTTCTTTCCTTCGCAGAACGTAGAATCTTTAGTTAGGAAAAACACTGAAAAGTTCAATCACGACACAATCGGAGTTCATATAAGACGCACCGATAATCGGCTTTCAATTTACAAAAGCCCCCTTCATCTGTTTTCAGAGGAAATGCGTAAAATTATCGACATCAAGCCGGGCACTAATTTTTTCCTTGCAACCGATGACCGCAATGTTATGGAAAACTTCGTAAAAGAATTCGGCTCAAGAATCATTTGCGGAGACAACAATGCTTCGCGCACTTCCCGCGAAGGGATAATCAGAGGAGCCGCCGACATGTGGAGTTTATCGAAAACTTCCATGATTTTCGGAAGCTTTTACAGTTCATTCTCAGAAATTGCGGCCACTTTAGGTAATATTCCTTTGCGGGTGTTGAAAACAGATTGATTTTATCTGCGCCAAAAGATAGAGGCGCCACGGCCGCCAAGCGCCGTATAATGATAAAGCAGCTTCAGCAACAATCGGCGCGGAGCCGTGAGCAACGGATGAGCAAGTGCCTTATCAAGGAGGGGGCGAGCAAATTCCGGATGATTCTCCCGGCTGTAATGTGCAGCCAGGATGGCCCTTCGGTAGTTAACCATATCCCTCAGCCTATCGGTATCTGGATGGTCTGAGTCTATTATATCCTTTTCCACGGCATCAATAGCCAATTCCCATTTTCCGACCTTATCCGAAAAGCCGGTGCCGGTTATCGAATCATCCTGATGATATTTCAAAACGCCCGTTAAAGGCAATGCCTTGATTACCGGGGAAGACAACAGAATACGCACTCCGAATTCCCAGTCATCCCATTGAAGCAGACCTTCATTCCACAATCCGGCTTTTCTGACAAGTTCTCTTTTTAAACTATATGCAGTGGTGCATAATAATCCGTGATAAATATGATATCGCCACTGATCACCTTCCGAGAAATTTAATCTACGGATAGGCCCGTCTGCGTATTGAATCTCCTGCTTCCAATAAACAAGGTCTATTTCCGGCGATTCGCCGTAGATTTCCATATAGGCGCTAATAATTCCCGGAGACAAGATATCATCGGAATCAAAAAATTGTATTATTTGAGAAGATGATTCCTCGAAACCGAGATTCCTGGCATAATCGGCACCCCTCCGAGACTCGGAAACAAGCTTAAGGGTCAGCGCATCGTCACAATTCTCCAGCGCCCAGTTCTCAACGGCTTTCTGCGTCCCGTCGGTTGAACCGTTGTCGGCCACCACAATCTCTATCGGGCGATAGCTCTGCGCCTTTACGCTGTCCAGACACCTGATTATCAATTCGGCGCGGTTCAATACCGGTATTATTACAGATACTTGTTCCTTCTTGCTTTCCATAGTCTGAAATGAGTTATTTGGTATTGAAAAATCCGCCGTTTATCATCCTTTTCGACAGCTCCCAGTCCTCCGCCGAGGGATAGGAATAGGGATCCTTTAGAGGTACGCGATCCAGAGTCGTATCCATCACCGCCGGATTGCGCAACAGGCTTGTGCCGAAACCGCGCCAGCGTACATTCGGCTTACCCATGATATCGAGAATCGTCGGGAAAAGATCCACCTGCGCCACCGGCGCATGAGTCTTGATACCGAGTCCGGAGTTCAAAATGATAAAAGGTATCTCGCGACCCGTAAACTTCTTGCCTACAAGCATCGTCTCGCGGGCATTGTGGTCGCCGGCAATCACGATCACCGACCTCTCATACAAACCTTCACGCTTCAAAGCCCCGATAAAATTCTTGAGGGCAGTGTCAAACTGACGCAGTTTTTCCACATACACTTTCTCGCTTTGCGACAGGCTATTGTCGCTCCACACATCGCTCCGTCTCCATTCAAACTTTTCATATGGATCATGCATATCCATTGTGTTCAAGGCCGCTACAAACGGTTGGCGCATATTCTTAATATACGGCATTGAATTCACGAACAACGCCCCGTCACGTCCTCTATTCCGGACGATATCCTTCCCCGTTTCTACCTCTGTATGAATTTTATCAAAACCGTATGATTTCGAAAGTGTTACCTTATTCCATTGGATAGGATCGCCGCAATCAAATTCCTCCCCATAGTATCCGAGACTTTTCGTCAAAGATGGAAACACTGCATAATCCGTATAAAGAGCCACGGGGTCATGTAGATCCGGCAATAATCCGGTATGATATATGAACCTCCCGTCGCTCGATCTTCCCACTCCGACCTGTACCGCGACATTATCTGCCATGAAAACGTCTTCTCCACTTATGGCGCACGACAGAAACGGCATTGCATCTTTCCCATTCACTTTCACATACAAGCCATCGAAATTCAGAGATTCAACTATGATGAAAATCAAGTTCTTCCCATGATTATCGGGCAATGAATCCAAGACTAATGATGCCCGCGGCCTTGAATAAATCTCTTTTTGGATTTCCGCCATCTCCGCATCCGACATTTTTTCCACCGGCTTTAGCATATAATAAGCGCTATAGGCCCAGTATTTAGGGAATCCTCCATTTTTGAGATCTACCAAATCAATATATTCCGGAAATAAATTCAGACAACCTTCTTTAAATCTTGAAATCAAATCATCATGCTTTTCGGGAGATTTTGTCATTTGGATATGCAGGAAAAAGCTTTGTTGCAGAAGAAAAGCGACAAAGACCATCAACATTCCGATGATCTTAAACTTAAGAGAGAACTTTCCGACTCCTGATTTTCTAAAAGACAATATATATATGACGATGAATACTAATGCAGGCACAAGAAACCATAAATCACACACATCGATGGAAGCGAATGCGGAATTCAGCACCGGACCCGTTGCATTCTGTGTGTTGAAGATCATCTTGATTTTGAAAATATCCCCGAAATTCCTATAATAAAGCGTTTGGGCAAAAAGGTATATAGGCATCAGAAGCATCGGGATTGCAATCGTCCTCCGCCATTTCGGTTTCAACAACAGATACGGGCTTAAAATCACCAAAGCATCTATCATACCGAGAAAAACATTGGTATGAACGCTATAATAATTAATCCTGATTATTAAATAAAAAGCAGAGATCTCCGCTGAAAGCAATACCCAACACGCCAGGAAAAAGGCTATGGGAACAGTAAAAAAATCCCTTAGTTTTTCAAACCGGATCTCTGAAAAATATCTTGTCTGCATATTATTCATATTGTATTCCTGAATTTAGTAGATGACAAAACTGGAATCATGCTATTAAATACCTAATTTCAGCAGATTATATTCACAAAAGCCCTTGAAATTTAGTAACTTCAAGGAACGGTTTAGCCGACTTCTCCCCATGAAAATTACTGCTTCCAAGGACTCTGTCAAAGTTAACCAAATACTCCCTATTATGCAAGAGCATTTTGGACAAAGTGTTTTTGTCATGTACATAATGCAATATTATTACGAAAGTAGTATCTTTGCAATTTCTTACAATGTCATTATTTCAGTTTAGCAGCTATACCGAATTATAATAGTACTCAAGTTTCGCATGTAATTTGAGATTTGACGAGACAAGTCGCGGAGCGACTACACGGCCTATTAACCG
>URNY01000037.1 GCA_900549375.1 uncultured Bacteroidales bacterium
AATTACAAAAAATATATTCATCAGGCAATTACAAAATCACACTTTTTAGAGTGACGAAGTCAGGAAAAAGCCCGTGAAATGCCCGGTATGGCGAAAAAAATAACGCCCGGATTTCAGGCGTTATTGGTCATTATTAGTATTTTAACTGCTTTTATATCAATTAGCTACTTGCCGATGCATAGTGGAGAACTATTTGATTTTCAGCTAATTAAAGCTAATAACTAACGGGCAAAACGCCGTTGCATTCAGCTATCTTCGATATATGGAATGTAACAACCAATCATCTGGCTGATGTGCAATCCTTTACGCTTTCTATCGTAAATCGACTGATTTCCTATTGCAAAAATAGCAAAATTCTCTGATTTACCAAAGCCAATCAGCACTGATTTCTGTGCCTATTGTTCAATCATTTCAAATAACTTGGGTAGTCGGCTGTAAGATTCTCCTTCTGTGCCAATCGCATTGGCAAGCGCTGTGTCGAGACCATTGCCAGAGAGCAAGTCGGAAACCCAGGCATCTTTTGAAAGGAATGATTGATGTTTACTGAAGTTGGGTATATAACGGCGAAGCACCGAGATAACATCGTCGGATGTCGCGAAATACCTGTTCGTATTCAGGTAATGAAGTAGAAACCAAAATTCTATTGAAGGCATACTGTCGCATAGAATAACCGAGGAGTTTTCTGCATATCTTCGACACATCTCATCGTATTTCATCTTTTCTGCCGGACGAGTACGTGTCACATCCGCATCGAATACGCAGACGGCAATGCCGTCATCGGCAAGAACACGATCAATCTGTTTCTGCATCTCATCGAATGTCTGTTCGGTGAAATTTCGGGGTTTGCAGGTGTAGTTATATCCGCGCAACCGTTTCAAGTGAGTGAAATAGTAACGCTCGGTGGCTCCTTCCCCGATAATTGTTATCGTGGGATTCTTTAGTTTACGCTCCTTTATTCTTCGTGCCATAGTTTACAAGACGTTAGGTAAAGCTCCGAACTGCCCGTTCATATAGGCACGATGGATAGAGGATAGTTTATTCAGCCCCTTGAAGTCTGTGAGTGAGAACAATGCGGTATTGCCGTCTTTGCCCTTTTCCGTAAACCATACGGAATCTTTTCCGAATATGTCATCTATATCTTTCAGTATCGGGTCGTAGTGGGTGGATACGAGCAGTTGCGACTGATTGTCAGGCGTGTTTATGAATTTGGCGAGAATATACTCCATGAGATTCGGATGCATCGAAGATTCAATCTCATCAATGCATAGAAAAGCCTGCCGACGTAGCTGGGTATAGATTAGCGATTCCAGTTCAACCATGCGCTTTGTGCCGGTGCTTTGGCAGGCTTCCGGCATGACATAGTCTTCCGTCCCTGTCTCTGTCTGCACGGTGTGTCCGAACAGCGCCGCCATTTTCTGTATCTTGATATCTGAAATATTGAAATCTGCCTCTTTGGCAAACTGCAACAGGTATTCACGGAAATCCTCACTGTCGGCAATATGCTTCTTCGCTTCCTGTGAAAGTGACGACAGAGTATCGCTTTGCAAGGGAAGCATCCGGATGTCGATCCAGCGACGCATATTGTCGAGATACGGTACGGCAATATTTACCTTTTTAAGAACTGCCAGCATCGACATATTGCGAAGGCAGTTCATCGACATCACCTCAATCTCGGCCTGAGACAACTTGGCTACCGCAGGATTGAAGTTGAGTTTTGAAATTCCACCCACATCTTCGCGGCAGAATACCTTTGTCGGGCGATTTGAGAGATAGACAAAGAGGACTTCGCGGCAAACTTTTTCCGGGTTTACCGTGAGCTGATACCAATAACGGACACCATCAACATAGAACTTCAACTCAAACTCAGTGTCGAATGACAGCGCATCTTTTCTCATCAGGAAAGGCTGCGCATCCGTCCCATCGTTGTTGGTCTCAGGAATATTGTTCCAGAACGTGCGCAGAAATTCGAAGGCATCAAGCAAGTTGGATTTGCCACTGGCATTCGCACCCAACACTACGGCGAACCGGAGAAGCTGCACACCGTCAGGCATAGTCACAACGATGTTGTAGCTATCCTCGCCCGACGGCTCGAAGCTCAGCTCTGCCTCATCACGGAAAGATTTGAAGTTCCTTATTTTTAGCACTTGTATCATAGTCGCTCATTAATATACCGCGAATTTAGTAAAATTTTCCGGAATGCACAAAATAAAATCCAATAATTTGAGATTTTAATACATGAAGCGGATTGTTTTGACCTAAAAACGGAAATAAAAATCGCAAATGTACGAAAATAGCGGATGGTTTTAGCGCTGATGGGGCCAAAAGTGTTGACCGTCGATGCTGAATTTTAGTCAATCGTTGAAATACAATGGGTCGAGAACCATCAAATACATCTCTATAAAGGGACTATTCATCCCAGTATGCTCATAATTGTGCATATTATATCTGGGATTACAGAAGGTGTGTTTCCGAGAAACACATAATCCATTACCCAACGAAACAACATCTGAGTGATTGCGTAATCATGCATACTATCCCAGATGAGAAATTCATAAAACCACACCGTAGTGCGTTGCAACCTCCTTGTTAAGGTCAGTTGGCTTGAGGATATTGTCTTCACGAGGAAGAATAGCCTCATCGGATTGGAAAGTGGCAAAAGCCTATTCCCCCGAAAGAGGACATTCTTCCTCGCGGTGCTTCGCTGTGCGAAAATAGTACCGTTGTCGCCGAAATCAAAAGACAGAAAAAATCCCGAAATTTGAGAATAACCTAAAAAGCTGTACATCAGCAATTTCGCAAAACATCGAAATTCATAGACAGATCCCAACGTCATTATTTCGCTATAAATTCTTTGAAAAATAGGTATGTTTATTTTTTATTCATAGATATGCTCAATAACATAAAGACACATGCCAATAAATTGCCAGAATTTGACTATCTTTGCGCAATAGTTTAACACCAGTTGTCATACAATGGCTAAAGAAGGAAAAATGAACCGAATCCGAGTGATTCTTGCAGAGAAGGAGTTAAGTAATAAATGGCTTGCAGAAAAACTCGGCAAATCTGAATACACCATCTCTCGTTGGACTACAAATAAGATTCAACCCTCAGTACCTCAATTATTCGAAATTGCAAAGGTGTTGAATGTCGATGTTAAAGATTTGCTTGAAACCAATCAATAATAACGACCCAAAATGGCAATTAAAAAGACCCAACTATATAGCATCCTTTGGGAGAGTTGCAATATCCTAAGAGGAAGCATGGATGCAAGTCAGTACAAGAATTATGTGCTGACCATGCTTTTCTTGAAATATATCAGCGACAAGGTCAAGAGTGACGATGACCTGTTCTTTGACCTGCCTGACGGTTGTTCTTTTGATGATATTGTAGAGTTAAAGTATAAGCCCAATATCGGTGAAGAGATTCAGAAAAAACTACATCTTATTGCAAAGGCAAATCCACAGCTTGACCACATCATCAATGAGGCCGATTTTGATGACTCGACTAAACTCGGTTCCGGTAAGGCAAAGGTTGATACTCTCAGCAGTCTTATAGCTGTATTCCAAAAGGACTTCCTTGATTTCAGCAAAAACCGTGCAGGTGATGATGACCTTATCGGCGATGCTTACGAATATCTGATGAAAAACTTCGCAGCTGAAAGTGGCAAGAAGAAAGGTCAGTTTTATACTCCTGCTGAGGTATCACGTTTGATGGCCCGGATTCTCGGCATACATACCGATACGCGCGACCAAATTTCAATTTACGACCCTACCTGCGGCTCCGGTTCCTTGTTGCTTCGCGCACGTGCCGAAGCGAAGGATGATACGGGTGTATCGGTCTTTGGTCAGGAGTTAGACGGTGCCACAAGAGGCATGGCCGTGATGAATATGTATCTTCATGGTGTTGATGATGCCGAGATTGAAGTAGGCGACACTATTGAAAAGCCTAAATTTATTGAACATCAAGAGCTTCAGACGTTTGACTATGTGGTGGCAAATCCGCCTTTCTCACAGAAAGGATGGATAAAAGGTGAAATCAAGACCAATGACTATTACGGCCGTTGGGGCGAAGGCGATGATTTTGCTCCTATACCTCCGGTAGGGTATGAAGATTATGCCTTCCTCCTGCATATCATTAAATCGTTGAAATCGCGTGGCCGCGGTGCCTGCATCCTCCCCAACGGAGTGTTATTCCGTGGAAACGAGGAAGAGAAAGTTCGCAAGAAACTCGTTCAGCAGCGTGTGATTCGCGGGATAATCAGCCTGCCGTCAAATCTATTCTTTGGGACAGGTATCCCAGCTTGTATTATCATAGTGGATAAAGCTAAGTCTGCCACATCCAAAGGTATCTTCATGATAAATGCAGGGGAATTTTTTACTAAAAACGGCAACAAAAATCGTCTTCGCGAGCAGGACATCCGCCGTATTTTTGACAGCTGGCAGAAGTTCGAGGACTATGAAGCTGCCGACAATCTCGAAAGTGCAGACTTCGATCCTCACTTCGCTCGTTTCGTGCCCTACGCCGAAATTTGCAATGAACTCAACGACAGCAATCTCAATGTATCACGCTACATCACGCCGCGTGACACAGAGATTCAACAGGATATCTACGCCCACCTGAAACTCAGTGGTGGTCTGCCTGCCCATGACGTCGATGAAGGGCTGGCCTACGTTTGGCGCCATTGTCCATCACTTAAACGTGAACTGTTCGCTACGATGTGCACCGGCTACTATCAGCTGAAAGTTGACAAATCGGATATAGGAAAGACTATCGACAGCAATGAAGAATTTGGCATACTCAACGGCTTCTTCTCCGACTCAATCGAAGAATGGTATAAGCTTGTCGCGCGCCGGATGTTCGAACTGGCGCCGGGATGCAGCCCCAAGGAACTGATTGCCGACTGGGGAGAATCGTTGCTTGAAGCTCTGTCTGAGGTAGACGGCATGATCGACATGTATGAAGTCTATGATGTGCTGATGAAATACTGGGCAGAGACCATGCAGGATGACTGTTATCTGATTTCGCGTGACGGATGGAAAGCCGAACTGTCAAACGAAGTAATGAAGTCCGACCCCAAGACCAAGGAAGTGAAATTCGTTGCGAAGAAGAATCCCACTTTCCGTGATTATACATGTGACCTCCTTCCTGTAGATATAGTGATAGCTCATTACTTTTCGTCTTTACATGAAAAAGTCGTTGCAAGTGAGGCAAAAGAGGCTGAATTGAGTGAAAAACTCGGTCAGCTTGAAGAAGAATATTCCGATGTCTTCGACCAGTTGGATAAGGTGAACGTGGCGGCAGTAAAGAGATTCTTGAAAGAACTGAAGAAATGCCGGCCGGTGCCGACTGACTCAGTGGATGTCTGCAATCAGTATCTTGCCATTGCCGATGAACTTGCCGAGACCAAGAAAACGACAAAGCAACTTATTGCCAAACTCACCTCGGCAGTCGAGGAGAAATATCCGAAACTTACTGAGGAAGAAATCAAGGATATGGTTGTAAACGATAAATGGCACACTGCCATTGTCGGCAAAACCATAGAGGAAGCCTACGCTGTGCAGTTCCGCATCGAAGAGGATGTCAAGACGCTCGTAGCCCGCTACGAACATAAACTCTCTGACGTGGAGGCCGGTGTTGATGAACTCGAAAAGCGCGTTATGTCTCATCTTGCTAAAATGGGATTCTGAGCCATGTACACACCTCCATTCACCATAACAAGCGACATTGTCAATCTAATTGCGCAAATTTCGGCGCAGATAGAGCGGTATGCCATCCGGCTTGAACAAAGCGACGGACTGAGACTTCGCAAAGCTAACCGAATTCGCACCATACATTCATCTCTTGCTATCGAGGGCAATCAGCTTAGCGAAGGACAGGTGCGCGACATTATCAACGGCAAGCAAGTTGTGGCTCCGCTAAGGGAAATTCAGGAAGTGAAAAACGCCATAAGCACTTACGATATGTTTCCCTCGCTCGACCCGTTCAACGAGAAAGACCTTCTTCGTGCTCATGCCACCATGATGCAAGCACTCGCCGATGATGCTGGCAGCTATCGCCGCGAAGGCGTCGGCGGGTTCTCCGAGACGGGACTTGTGCACATGGCACCCCCGCCCGACCGTGTGCCTCTGCTTATGGGCGACCTTTTTCAATGGCTAAAAACGGCCAATGACCATCTGCTGATACGCTCGTGTGTATTTCATTACGAATTTGAATTCATTCATCCGTTCAGCAACGGCAACGGTCGTACAGGTCGTTTATGGCAGTCACTGATATTAGGAAGACTTCATCCTCTTTTCCACCACCTTCCGGTTGAAAACATGGTGTATAGCAACCAGCAGGAGTATTATGATGCGATTGCCGCCAGCACTACTGAAGGAGAATCTACTCCATTTATTACCTTTATGCTCAATGAGATCCTCAAAACTCTCAAAGAGCATCAGGGAGAAGAAAAATCCGGACTGCATGATAAACTGCACGATAAATTGCATGATAAATTCCCGAAGGTCTCCGAATCGGCATGGACTATCCTTGATGCAATTATGGAGAATCCCCGATTAAAAGCGTTGGAGCTTGCTGAGCGTACACAGCTGAAAGAGCGCATGGTGCGGACACATCTTGCCACACTTAAAGCATTTGGACTAATCGAGCGCCAAGGCAGCAACAAAACCGGCTACTGGAAAGTAAACATGGAGGGCATGATATGAAAGAAACGAAATTCAAGCAGAGCGAGTTAGGCCTAATTCCTGAATCTTGGAGAGTTGAATCTTTTCAAGATATAGCATCAATTAAAACAGGACCATTTGGGTCAGCTTTGCATGCCGAAGATTATGTGCAACGTGGAACTCCCATTATCACGGTTGAACATTTAGGATCCCCATTCATTATTCATTCGAAATCAATCCCTCAGGTTTCAAATAAGGATCTTAAAAGGTTATCAGCATATACTTTAAAGGCAGGAGATATTGTATATAGTAGAGTAGGTTCTGTAGATCGCAATAGTGTAGTACGCTCTGAAGAAGATGGATGGATGTTTTCTGGTCGACTACTTAGAGTAAGGTCTATTCAAGATTATGACCCCAGTTATATGGGATACCACTTAAATGGAATTAATTCACGTAAAAGAATAATTTCTGCTGCTGTCGGATTAGGAATGCCCTCTATTAATACTAAAATATTGGGTAAACATCTTGTTTTATTACCAGCAAACCTCGATGAACAGCATAATATTGCATCTGCATTATCTGATATTGATTCTTTGATTTCTCAGTTGGCTGTTCTGATTGAAAAAAAAGAGGCAATATTCAAAGGCACCATGCAGGATTTGCTTTCCGGCAAGCGCCGCCTTCAGGTTTTTTCGGGTTCATGGAAGACAAAATTATTTGAAGAGATATTTACATTCTTACCGAATAATACTCTTTCACGAGAGTTCCTATGCTTTAACGACAGAATCAAGAACATACATTATGGCGATATTTTGGTAAAATACGGTTCTGTGCTCGATTGCGAAAACTCTAAATTACCCACAATCAATAGTAAAATATTAAATGGCTATCGACCAAGGAAAAAGGCCATTAATGGTGATGTAATTATTGCTGATACAGCAGAAGATGAAATGGTATGCAAAGCTACCGAATTATTTAATGTGGGAGACAATGATGTCGTGGCTGGCTTACACACAATGTGGTGCCGTCCTATAGAAGGACTTTTTGCCCCAAAATTTCTTGGATACTATTTAAATGCAAGTGTTTTTCACAACCAAATATTACCTCTGATTCAAGGGACAAAAGTTTGTTCAGTATCAAAGTCTGCCATTAAGGATACATCTGTATCTTTCCCGCATAGAGATGAACAACAAGCTATAGCTGACATCCTTTTTGATATGGAAGGGGAAATAGAAGAATTAAAGAACAAACGGGAAAAATATGTTGCAATCCGTCAAGGGATGATGCAGCAGCTTTTAACCGGTAAAATTCGATTGATATGAATATGATACCATTAGTAGACCCTGAACGCGAGACACAAAACCGCGTTGTTAATCTCCTCCATGATTACTGTGGGTATCAGTATCTTGGATATAAGCAGGATGAGGATAATAGCCCGATCATCTCGGAAATCCTTGGCAAATTCTTAAAAGAGAGTCAAGGCGCGACTCAATCGGAAGTAGACAAGATTGTCCGTATGCTGGAGTCTGAAATCAATCGCTGCCATAACAAGGATTCGCTTTTTGAAGCCAATCTCAAAATCTATGAGTATCTGCGTTATGGTGTCAATATTCAAAAAGAAGATGGGAGCGGGTCTGTAACATACTGGTTGATAAACTGGGATAAGGGAGACTATGCTGAAAACATTTTCTCTTTGGCTGAGGAAGTAACCGTCCGCCGCAACATTCCGGAGTATCACACTCGCCGGCCCGATATAGTTGTATATATCAACGGTATTGCAGTGGGTGTTATTGAGCTGAAGAAATCAACGGTCAGCGTTAAGAACGGTATCCGACAGAACATCCGCAACAACAGCAAGGATAACGAGATCTGTCATTTCTTCTCTACCGCTCAATTCCTGTTCGCAGGAAACGACAGTGAAGGCGTATATTACGGCACCATCCTTACGCCTGAGAAATTCTGGCTTCGTTGGAAAGAACCGACCGGTCAGAGCTACCCGAACAACAATCCTGAACCGGATGAATTTGTCGAGAAATTTCCTCGTCATGACTTCCCCAATGAGCTTGACCGCTCGCTTCTACAGATGCTCGATCCCGAACGGTTGCTTACACTCATACATGACTGTGTAGTCTATGACGGAGGCGTCAAGAAGGTTTGCCGCCCCAATCAGTATTTCGCTTTTGAAGCTGCAAAGCCGCGCATCGAGAAGAAACAGAACGGCATCATCTGGCACTCACAAGGTGCCGGTAAGAGTCTGATGATGGTGTGGCTTGCCCAGTGGATTCTTGAGAATATGCCCCGAGATCCGCGTGTTGTTATCATCACTGACCGTGACGAACTCGACAAACAGATTGAGAATGGCTTCAAGGATGCAGGCGAATCGCCTGTCAGGGCAAAGAGTGGCAAGCATCTGCTCCAGCTTCTTTCGCTTCAAGATCCTAACACCCCCAATCCGAAACTGATTTGTACGCTTATACATAAGTTCGGTATTGCCGGTCCCGAAGAAACGACTTTCTCTCCCGAAGAGCGAAAGATTCTCGGGAAACGCTCACCGGAACAGTATATGGAAGCGCTGGCAGCAAAACTGCCCAAGGACTTCAAGGCCAAAGGGAACATCTATGTATTTGTAGATGAATGTCACCGAACTCAAGGCGGTGTGCTTAACCGCGCCATGAAGAAAATCATGGGCGAGGACGTGATGCTTATAGGTTTCACCGGCACACCGCTCCTAAAATATCAGAAGCAAAAACTTACTTCACGCGAGAACTTCGGTCAGTATATCCATACCTACAAGTTCAATGAAGCGGTCGAGGATAAGGTAGTTCTCGACCTTAGGTATGAAGCCCGAGATGTTGAACAGATTCTTGAAGACGAGGCAACGGTGGATCTCCTTTTTGAAGATCTCAGCCGTGGTCTTAGCATGAAGGCCAAGGAAGAACTTCAGAAACGCTGGGCAGTAATGAAGCATCTTTTCTCGAGCAAAGACCGTATAAATAAGATTGTCGCAGATATTGTCAAGGACATGACCCTTATACCCTGTCTTCGCGACGGCTGGGGCAATGCCATGCTCGTTTGCGAGAGCATTTATCAGGCATACCGCTATTGGGATGCATTCCAGAATACACCGCTCAAAGATCATTGCGCAGTGGTATCGAGCTTCGATGGCAAGGATGCCGACCCCGGCGAGTCATCTTCGGGCGAAACGCAAAGCGAGGCGGAATATAAAGCCGAGAAAGCGAAGGCAATGTTTGGGGGTAAGACCGTGGATGAGTTTGAAGAATGGGCAAAAGCCGAATTCATCAACCATCCGGCGAAGATGAAACTTCTGATAGTAGTGAATAAGCTGCTCACCGGTTTCGACGCGCCTACTGCCACTTATCTCTATCTCGATAAGAAAATGGTAGGGCATGACTTGTTCCAGGCCATCTGTCGTGTGAACCGTCCCAACAACGAGAGCGCCGAGAAACTGTATGGTTATATCGTTGACTATAAACAGCTCTTTGAGAATATCAACGATGCCATTGAAGACTATACCAAGGGGGCGTTCTCTGACTATGACAAAGAAGACGTTGAAGGCCTTCTCAACAACCGCTTTGAAGAAGCTAAGAAAGACCTTGATGCCGCTATGGAAAGAGTCCATCGTCTTTGCGAGCCGGTAAAACCTCCTAAGAAGATTGACCAGTTCTTCGACCATTTCGTATATGATCAGGCCACCACGAAACCGGAAGACGAGCAGGTTGCAATATTCCAAAGCGCACCCAAACGAGAAATATTCTACGCTGCGGTAAATCGTCTCGTCAGCTGTTATTCGGCTATCGCTCTCGACATGGAGAAGGCAGGATATACTTCCGAAGAGGCCAAGGATATTTTTGAGCAGGTCAAAAATTTCTACAACATCGTTCAGGCTCTTATGCTCCGGGCAGGTGAAAAGGTTGACATGAAGTCCTATGACCAGAAGATGCGCAGCATCCTTGACACATACGTTGAAGCCAAGCACTCTAAACTTGTGGAGAAGTTGGAGGATTTCTCGTTCATTGACTTCGTGGAGGAAGGAGATGACGGTGACCTTGAAGAAGCCGAGGAAGTGCTTGGAGGCAAGGAAGGCGTTGCTTCTACCATTGTGGCAAATGTACGCCGTGTCATCAACCGTAAACGCGACAGTAACCCCGAGGAGTATAAGAAATTTTCCGAACGCATCAACCGACTGTTAGAGGAATACCATCAGAAAGAACTGGAGTACAAAGATTTCCTCCATGCTGTTGCAGAGATGGCTAAAGAACTGGGAAATAAGACCAGCGACCCGCGTCTGAACACAGCAGGCAAACAGGCTTTATTCGATAATCTTGGCGAAGACATTGATTTCACAATCAGTGTTTACGACACAATAAAGCAGAATGCCAAGATTGGCTTCCGCACTAATCCAGTGAAACAGGCCAAGCTATATAAAGCACTGGAAAAACTTGCCAAAGAAAAGCCTTTTGATGTAAACGTAATTCTCGGAATCGTTATAAAGCATCCGGAGTTCTGATGAAAAATATTGAGAAGATTATAATCTCGGATATTGAGGTCGAGGTAGAGCGCAAGCCTATCAAGAATATGCATCTCTCTGTATATCCTCCGGATGCGAGGGTACACCTCTCTATGCCCGACTATCTGACCGATGAAGATGCACGTGCATTTATCCTTCAGAAATGGGATTGGGTTCTCCGACAGCGCGAAGAAGTCCTTCTTCAACCCCGCCAGACAGACAGGCAGTATGTATCCGGAGAGAGTCATTATCTTTTTGGACGCCGTTATCAGCTTATTGTTGAGGAATTGCCTGATTATGGCAATATGATTGAGCTTCGCGGCAACAAGATGTATATGTTCATTAAACCCGGTCTAACACTTCTCGAACGGCACAATGTGATGAGAGGATTCTATAAGGCACAGCTCAAAAAAGAGCTAAAGCCGATGATAGACCGTTGGGCAGGTAAACTGGGCGAGACACGATACGAATGGAACATACAGCAAATGAAAACAGAATGGGGAAGCTGCGTAAAATCCAAGCGCAAACTTCTGTTCAATGTTGAATTGGCCCGCGTTCCAACCGAATGCATCGATTTCGTGATAGTTCATGAGTTCACTCATTTCATCATCGACAACCACAATAAGTTCTTTGAAGCGCTAATGACTAAACGTCTCCCCGGCTGGCGGTCGCTCCGTTCTAAACTCAATAACTTCATCGCTCTCCCATACAAAGACTAAACGTAAAAAAGTATGAAACACGTTTCTATAAGGGTTCCATGGCATGATAACAACTGGAATGGCACTGTGTGTAAAGCACCGTCAAACAATCCGTTTTGCATGATGCTACGCAATATTTCCTCAACCAAGGATGCTGCGGCCGAGGATAAGATTGCAGGTAAGGAATGGTGTAGCCTTTGTTCTTATGGCAAAGCGCCTGAAGGACTACCTGCCTGTAAAGGGGAAAATGGCGCTTTTATGTCACCGAAAAAGTTTTGTAGAACTTCAGAACATGTATACGCAAAAAATCGACAGACGCCCCATCATAATCTGCGACCAACCACACTTGATATACCACCATTCTCGGTGCTCGGAGTACCGTTCAGCTACCTTGCTATAAGTTCTCAGGAGGAATTACAGGCTAAACATCCACAATTCCCTGATGATGAGCCTGCACCGTTCAATAATTCGTGGGTTTATGGCAATGAACGACAGATGGCGATACTTAATTGGTTCCGCTCGCACATAGAGCCGGGAAAGTCGCTGGCTGTGATGTACTGTAAAAATGGTAATCCGGTGGATGAGGATTGTCGCCGTCTAATTGTCGGTATCGGAGAAATCGCCAAAGTGCATGAGGTTAAGACCTATGATACTACGGTAGACTATACATATCCTTTCTGGGATATCATAATGGAACACACCATACGGCCTGACCGTACTAAATCCAAAGGATTCCTTTTGCCATATAATGAATACCTGGCTCTCTCAGAAGAGGAAATTAAAGACGCTACCGGACTTAGTAAAGAAGAAGCGATAGATGAAATAAAGATTTCTCTGGACAATCTTGGTAACAGTGCCACGATGCAGCGCGAGCTCTCCTATGGGTGCGACTATATCAGTGACCATAACATGCTCGCCATCCTCACCCGTGCACGCAAGTGCGTAGAAAATGTCAAAAAGCATGGCCTCGTGGGAAAAAGCTGGGACTCGCAGCTTCGGTGGATTGATAATCAGATAAAGAAAGTCAAGGAGATGATTGGTCCCTTCCCGGCATTTGCTGAGGGATTGAGGGCGATTGGTGTCAATTATGCCTATCTCATCGAAGAAGATTTACGCAGTCACGGTTATTGTGGGCCCAAGGATAATCCATGGGTCGCTTTCGGGAAACTCGTCAGAGAAGAAATCAAAATTCCAGATGCTGTTTATAATCCCGAAATCTCCACATATCTCATAACCTTGAATAGCCTGTCGAAGGAGGAGAAAAAGGCGCTCATACTAATGTCACGATTTGACATTGATTCCGATACAATCAAAAAGTGGATTTCGTCTAACGAATCCATCAATCGTGTTATGGTCAACCCCTATATCATCAGCGAAGGAGACGATTGTACAATAGAGACAGGAATCCTTACGGCGACAATCGACCTCGGTATACTAAAAGATCCGGACATTCAGGGAAAATGCATGCCGGAGGCACCAGCGCTTGTGGAAAGTCCAATTGATATCCGCCGCATCAGATCTATGGTGGTAAGCTTGCTCAGGAATCATCTGGAAGCTGGTGACACACTCCTGTCATTGACAGAAATAGAAGAAGCCATCTCGGAATCTCTTGAGACTATCAATGTCAGATTGCCTTTAGGTCTGATTAAGGGGCATCGGGAATTTATGGAAGAACGAGTGACATTCATTGATGACGGCAAAGCCTTGCAACTCAACGAATATCGCGAAATTGAGACATTCCTAAGCAAATGCTTTCAGATGCGCGCTCGTAAAAAGGTCAAGACACCGATATCGCAGGATTGGGAAAATCTTGTTACGCATATCGATGGTTACAATCCGGAGAATGAAAGGAGCCTCAGCGCAGCGCAATATCAGCTAAAGGCGCTGAAGATGTTTAGCGAAAAACGGCTCTCGGTGCTGACGGGTGCAGCCGGAACAGGCAAGACAACTATTGTGAAGGCTTTTCTCAGTTCTGAGCAAATTAAGAGAGAAGGTGTATTGCTGCTGGCACCGACTGGTAAGGCAAGAGTGCGCCTTGCCGCAATGAGCGACGACAGAAACGCTTATACAATCGCGCAATTCCTGTGCAGTCGTGGGCTTTTTGATTTTCGCGAGATGAGGAGCCGGGTTCCCCGCGATAATTATCAGAAATACGATGGCGCAGGAACTGTCATCATCGACGAATGCTCAATGATAACGAGTCAAGATTTTTATGTGATTCTCAAAGCTCTCGATCTTGCCTCAATCAACCGCATCATCCTTATCGGTGACCCATATCAGCTGCCACCGATTGGAGCCGGTCGCCCCTTCGCTGATTTATGCAATTTCCTGTCTGGTAATGAAAACGAGGTGTTAAGAAGTGCTATAACCCAACTGAATACAGTTGTGCGAACCATTAAGACTGGTGAGTCAGCTGTATTGACTCTTTCATCATGGTTTTCAGGCACAAAACCACCTAAAAATGCCGATGGCATCTTCGACAAAATCATTTCTGGGAACCTGAATGAAGATCTATCTGTATACGAATGGACCGATGAAAACGACCTAAAAGAAAAACTGAGGGAGGTGCTTGAAGCCGAACTACCAAATCCGGAATTGTCGATACGTGAAAGAATTCTTGAAGCCATTGGGTTAAGCGATATTGATGATGCAATGACTAACCCATCAGTTGTAGAGAATTTTCAACTTCTTTCACCGGTTAAGAATCCCGTCTGGGGTACCTATCAGCTCAACAAGTTCTTTCAGGAGTGGCTTGATAATTCTCAGTTCAAGACTGAGATTGCGCCGAATGAAGTTTATTATGCTGACAAAGTGATACAGCTTATAAATGAGCGGCGTAAAGCAAACCGCTCCTGGACAGAAGAACAGCTATCCAATGGTCAAATAGGGTTCGTAAAGTTCGCTGATAAAAATCATGCCGATGTGGTTTTCTCTGGAATTTCCGGAAAAACATTCCGCTATTACTCGTCAAAATCTGATGAAAGGGAGTCTCCGATAGATCTTGCGTATGCCATTACCATTCATAAGAGTCAAGGTAGTGACTTCAAGACGGTTATAGCGGTTCTTCCTAAATCCGGAAGGATTATGTCGCGCGAATTGATATATACGGCTTTGACTCGTGCAAAGGCAAAATTGATTTTACTAGTTCAAGACAACATCAGTTGGTTGCGAGAAATCTCAAAACCACAAGCTTCGGTACTTGCTTCGCGGAATACCAATATGTTCTCCTACTCTGTACGTGAGGATAAGGCATCTCAGCCATTCATTGAAGGGCTTATTCATAAGGCAGCGAAGCCCGGGCTAATAGTCCGGAGCAAATCGGAACTTATTATAGCCGACCACCTCTATAACGCTCATATTGATTTCGAGTACGAGAAGCTATTGAAAGAGAAGGGTCATCAATATATTCCTGATTTCTCATTTGTGGATGCATCAGGTGACCGAATAATTTGGGAACATCTCGGTATGCTTGACGTCCCCGCTTATCGTCAAGCATGGGAGAAAAAGAAAGCCTTCTACGAAAGCATAGGTTATGTGGAAGGCGAAAATCTCTTTACAACTAGAGATCACGAAAACGGAAGTTTTAACTCCCAAGAAATCATTGATGTAATTGAGCAAATTAAAGATTTAATATAATTCTCATAAACGCTTCGAAAACAGAATCATTAGGAAAAACCTCAAATTCTAAATGGACGAATACGACGATCTTGACCAATACAACGGAGACCCAGCCCACGATATGAACGTAGACTTCGACTGCTACAATAATACGGCCGAACTCGCTGACATATATCAAATATCGGTAATTTTTGCAAAATTACCGATATTATTAGAGGAGGGAAAAATATAAGCCAATGAACACAGGATTGACATTATACATAGAAGGGGACATTCTTCCCAGATATAAGGGTTTCGACAAGGCGCATCGTGAAGATCATGCCCGCATGGTTATCAAGCAAAGCCTTGAGATAGCGCGACATTATGACGTCAATCTCGATATGGTTTATGCGATAGCCGCCTTCCATGACCTCGGACTGGAGGTTGACCGAAAGACGCATCATTTGGAATCCGGACGTATTGTTCGCGAGACAGAGAGACTCAGGGAGTGGTTCTCGCCGGAGGAAATCGAGACGATGGCTCAGGCTGTAGAAGACCACCTGGCTTCATCGGATCACGAACCGCGAAGCATCTACGGCAAGATAGTGGCGGAAGCCGACCGCTTCATAGTGCCGGAGAAGATTATCGAGCGGACTGTTCAATATGGTCTCGACCATTATCCCGAACTTGATAAGGAAGGCCACTGGCAGCGCACCCTTGATCATCTACATGAGAAGTATGCCGAAGGTGGCTACCTGAAGCTATGGTTTCCGGAGTCGCTCAATGTGCAACGACTTGAAGACCTCCGCAAGATTATAAAGGATGAAGCCCAGTTGAGAGCAATCTTTGAGAAATTCTACAACGAACTCACTGAAAGATGAAAGCATATACATACATCGAGAAAGGGCGGTTTGAGTTGATCGACAAGCCCAAACCGGTATTGAAAGACCCGCAGGATGCCATCGTGCGCGTTACGCTCGGGAGCATCTGCACGAGTGACCTTCATATAAAGCATGGCAGTGTGCCTCAGGCTGTTCCCGGAATAACCGTCGGCCACGAGATGATCGGCGTTGTGGAAGAGGTTGGCCCCGATGTCCGTAATGTCAAAGTCGGTGACCGTGTAACCGTTAACGTAGAGACGTTCTGTGGCGAATGCTTCTTCTGCAAGCGCGGGTATGTCAACAACTGCGAGTCGGAGCATGGCGGCTGGGCACTGGGCTGCCGCATCGACGGTGGTCAGACAGAATATGTGCGCGTGCCGCTGGCCAATCAAGGGTTGAACCGCATACCTGATAGCGTCAGAGATGAACAGGCTCTTTTTGTCGGAGATATTCTCGCTACAGGTTACTGGGCAGCACGTATATCAGAGATAACGCCGGAAGATACCGTGCTTATTCTCGGTGCCGGACCGACAGGCCTTTGCACATTGCAGTGCGTGGCTCTCTACAATCCCAAGCAGATCGTGGTCTGCGAACCGGATGAATTCCGCCGCAATTTCGTCCGTGAACATTATCCTGATGTGACTGTCGTCGAGCCGTGGGAATGCGAAGAAGTTATTGATGAACTCACCGATGACCGCCGGGCCGACCGCGTGATAGAAGTGGCCGGCGGCAAGGATACATTTCAGATGGCATGGGAATGTGCCCGTCCCAATGCCATCGTAACGATTGTAGCCCTCTACAATGAATCACAGGAGTTGCCTTTGCCGTGGATGTATGGCAAGAACCTGACTTTCAAGACCGGAGGTGTCGATGGTTGCGACTGCGCGGAGATACTTAAGCTAATAGAGGCCGGTAAAATTGACACAACTTCGTTGATCACGCATCGTTACCCACTGTCTCAAATCGACAAGGCATATAAGCTGTTCGAGGAAAAGAAGGACAATGTCATAAAGGTAGCCATTACACCGGATGTAATGTAATGATATGGAAACAGAAGAAGAAAAACCGGAAGATAATCAGCAGACCCAGCAGGAATGCTGTCCTGAATGTCAGTGCCAGAATTGCACCTGCAATAAAGGCTCTCGCTACCGTACCTTATATTTTCATGAACTGTCCCCGGATGACTTTGCTAACTGGGACTAAAGCATCAATTATATGAGGATTATCAGCTGGAATATCAATGGAATAGGTAAACGGTATGATGAGCTGGAAGAACTGGCTTATCGGTACCGTCCGAATTTCATTTGCCTGCAGAAGGTGCGTTGCAACGATGGGCGCGACGATTACAAGATCGAAGGGTATCGTCAGCTCTTCAATCTCAACGACTATGGCAGTTGGAGCGGCGTTACAACCTACTGGAAGATCCCCAAGGATGCAGGACGGTTCCCGGGATTCCACTCTCCGGAACGGATAAATGATGATTTTCTCAGCAAGGATGGGCACATGCAGGTTTTTGACTGCAAGAATTTCTTCCTTATCAATGCCTATGTACCATTTGCCAATAAGACCAATGAAGGAGTTGAGACATATCGTCAGCAGTGGGATGCCGCTTTCCAGAAATTTATCAAGGAACTGACTACCAAGAAGCCTGTCGTAATCTGTGGTGACTTAAACATCGTCCACACTATAAAGGATACCTGCGATAAACGTCTGGAACAAAATCGTCCATGCTTCAATAAATGGGAACGTGAAAATTTCAACAGCTTGTTGAAGAATTGCAGTCTCATAGATAGTTTTCGGGAAATCAATCCTGACGCCAATATCCCAACTTTCTATGGTAATTACCGTTCTACCGGTCTCGGCAATCGAATAGACTACCTTCTAATCAGCCGTTCTTTGCTGTCTTCTGTGACAGTCGCCGACATCCTGTCGGACTTCGGTACTGGTCAGAGCGTCCCTATAATTTTAGATTTCGATGATGATGATGTTTAGCGGAGCATTGATTGGTGATTTGGCAGCCTGGACATACGAACATGACCAAGAGAGCTTCAAAGAAAGATTGGTATCTCCGGTAGCAAAGTTTTCGGCAATAGGGCTGTGCATCAAAACAGAGTTGCCTTTCTTCTGCGATGGCGGAAATTACTATAAGCATCGGTTTTATACCAAACTCTCTTACGCTTTCAACAATCCGAATGCCGAAACTTATGAGGATCATCTGAATCTCGAGTCATGGTGCTATGACTATAATGGCCCTCATATCGGCATCCCATTCAAGATGAAGCAAGCTATGATTACGGCAGCGTTCATCCTTTCGAGGAATGAAACTGAAGAAAGGCAGAAGCATCTTGATTGGGTATCTTTCTTTCACGGAGGTAAGCAAGAGCATTATGCTCAGGCATTGATGCCTATACTCAGAAGGTTAAAAGAGGGTCAATCCAAGGATGAGATTGCAAAGGATTATCCGGTTACGCTCAACTACTACAAAAGTGGTTCGGAGCATCATTGGCGTGACTATCTGGAGTACATAACATTTGCCTGGCGATGCTTCTATTACAGCCATAGCTTCAACGAAGCAATTAAAAACGCATCAAAATGCTTCCGCGATAGACATCTTGCAATGGTTTTAGCCGGAGCCTTTGCCGAGGCTTATTATGGTAATGAATCGATTTTTCCGGAACTTATCGCTATCTGCGACCGGCTTATGGGTCATTCAGAATGAAGGAACTCCGGCCTACGCATCGCTGCGGAGGTCGGAGTGAGTTGAACTTGGAACTTTATGTGGTAGCCTTAGATTTATGGAAGCGGTAGACAAAGATTGATTGACGGCTTCAAGATAAATGAAGGGATGGTTATACTCTCGTGTTGTTATCGTCGGCCGGTCATGCCGCGTTTGGGAGCTGACGGGCGAAGCATCTTGTGAGCTTGCATCATGCAGCGGTAGGCGAAGCGACGGTCATCTTCATCCGGGTTGCGGCCCCATGGGAGGTCGGACGAGGAACCTCTGCCGCCACACGACTGGGCGAATTGGGTTGCACCATCGAGGTACCCGGCGAAGAGATACATGGCACATTTT
>URNY01000038.1 GCA_900549375.1 uncultured Bacteroidales bacterium
CGAAAGCGGAAGAGTAGGTAATCGCCACCTTTAGGGACGCATCTGAGATGCGTCCCTTTTTTTGTTGCGATATTCCGCGCACGTAGGGACATGCCTCCGGCATGTCCCTACGTGCGCGGAATATCGGGCGGATGTGTGGGGCATGGCGTTGAAAATGCGATGCGGGTGAATGTTTAACATAAAAGATTGATGTTTTCATAATAATTTGCTAACTTTGCGGAAATATTGATGTTCGATCTTAATCACATTTAAAATAATTTCTAATTTTAAATTATAATGCTTATGAAAAAGTTTTTACTCTCAATGGCAGTTTTGGCACTCGGCGCATCCACTATGCACGCAGAAGCGCTGAATGTTAATGATGCTACAGCAATCGACGGTACTCTTGTCGAGGAAGTCAACACGGACAAAAATAAGGCTGCAAAACATTATCAGCCTTTGAATTCTTTTAAACTTGGAAACTATACTTTCACATTCTCCGCTGAATCCAACACAAGCAACAAGCCGGCATATTATTACAATATGACAGGCTCTGAGGATACTCAGAATTCAGTCCGTATGTATAAGGACAATTCTGTTACAATCACATCGGACAAGGCTTTCGGTAAAGTTATCATTACTTTAAAAAAGGCCGGTGCAGGTATTAATGCTTCCAAGAGCTTTACTGCTACCCCCGGAGGATGCACTGTCGATGCAGATAAGAAGGTTATCACCTGGGTTAATAGCACTGCTGTGAAATCAGTGAAACTCCAGTTGCCGAATGAGAAAGTAGATAACGCTAATCCCAACATCCAGATCATTTCTTTTGAAATCTCTGCAGAGACAGGTGATGTGCCTGATGTTCCTACTCCTCCCGCAGGTGTGACATATACTCTTCAGAAAGATATCAAAGCCAATGGTAAATACAATCTCGTGGCTAACGGAAAAGCCAATGGCTTGTTTACCAAGAACTATGGCTATTGGTCCACAACTGCTGTTACAATAACCGACGGCAAATATGAGGCAGTAGAAGCAAATGCAATCACATTTGAGGCAGTTGAGGGAAAAGCCAATACCTACTATTTCAAGGATTCTAACGGTATGTATTTCGGTCAGGATGACGAGCATGCAAATAGCTTCCAGCTGTCGAAGGATCTCACAGACACGAAGGTTCATTTTGAATGGACAGTTGCTTTCGAGAATGACAATGTTAAACTTACTAACACCGCTACTGAGCGCGTGGTAATGCAGGATCCTAAGTATGGTAGCTTCGGTTGCTATAAGGATGCAGAGATTCAGGATACATTTGTTCTTCCGATGCTCTATGGTGCTTTAAGTTCCTCAGTTGAGGAGATCGAGGCTGTTGAAGAGGGTGAGGTTGCGTGGTATACGCTGCAGGGCGTAAGGGTTGCAGAGCCTGAGAATGGTCTCTACATCCGCGTACAGGGCAACAAGGCAACCAAGGTGCTTGTCCGTAAGTAAGGGATTTTCTGATGCGTGTCGCGACGCATCTCAGCCATGTATAAGTCAGGCGTTCAAACAATGTTTGAACGCCTGCCTGATTTTTTGTGATCGTCCTTTTAATCGAGTTCATATGCAAAATTTATAAGGAATAATTTTTTTGCTCACGTGCTTTTATTAATTTTGCGAAGCGATAGAGCCAGCGCTTAAAAATTGAATAAATCTAATCTTAATATTATTTAAATCTAATCGTGATTATGAAGAAATATTTACTATTAACTATTCTGGCATCGCTGGCGATACCGGCAACGGCACAAAGCGATGCAACGGATGTGAGGCAAATACGACTCAATTTCCGTCCACGGTATGTGAATACAATAGAAGGAACGGAAATTCCCGCCACCGACCAGAAGCCGAAGATGGTGAATCCTCTTGAATCGATGATAGTGGGGGATTCGCAAGATTCCGGCAATGACAAGAATGAGGCATATCAGATCACGGACTATTACACTCTTTCATTCTCCAAAACCGCGGATGCGACGCATGACCCTTATTTCCAGTATTGCACTACGGGTGAGTATAATCTTGGTCTGAACGACTATGTTGTGCTCAATCCATTCAACAGCATCACGGTGCAAGCCCCTACGGGAGTAACTTTCACTCAATTGTGGCTTCGCCTCGACAATGGAAGCAATTATCCCATATATTACGGGTCTGCGACCACCACCCATACCTTTACCAATCCGTATAACAAGATCATGAAGGTCCTTTCTGTGTTCGGCACGACGGGAGGAGAAGTAAGTGAAACAGAACATCAATCTTTTCACATTGTAGACCACTGGATGCAGAAAAATGATAATAACTGGGAATACGGAGACAAGGAAAACGGATGCTGGAAATGGGTAGAAGAGGAAAATTTCATGGGACATCTTGCGGGACGCTATGTGGAGGGTCTTGCCGCTGATGCACAAGGAAGAGAGATGTGGCTCGGATATGATCTTGACCTTACCGATGAACCCAACACAATCATTTTGAGACTTGACTATTCATATGTCCGGGATACAGAGGGAGAGACCGATCCCGTTCCGGCAGCAAACGAAGCGCCCATCGAGTATCACAACTATGCTCACGTGATGATAAAGGAGGCCGGCTCCGACGCAGTCGAAGTGCTTCAAAGCACAGAGGAGAACGATAATCAGGAGAACGGTCTTTACGCTTATCGCGCCGAAATCGGAAGCTATGCCGGCAAGAAAGTGCGCATAGGCCTGAAATATATCAAGGATGATGATCCTAACCTGATAATCAAGGTCAACAATATGTATGTCGGTCATGCACATATGGAACACAACGGAGTTCAGAGCGGTGTGGAGGAATCCATGGTTGCGGATGATTCCGCCCCCGTATGGTATAATCTGCAGGGGATCAAGGTCGAGAACCCCGGCAAAGGTCTCTTTATAGAGGTTAAAGGGGGAAAGAGCAGAAAAGTCCTTAAGAAATAATAAAGAGAGAATCCTTCTTTGACCTTATGATTCAGACTCCGGCCGTCGGCCGGGGTCTGCTTCTTTTATGCTCTTTTCCTGCTGTCCGGAATCTCGGATAATTTCAGAAATCTTCACAAAACCTTCTCAAAATACATTGAAAATAAATTTAAACAGTTTCTTAGATTTAATGATATGAAAAAGAATATATTTCTATTGACATTTCTTATCATGGCGTGGAATGCGGTTTTAGCCTCCGATTACTCGCCTGAGATGATGCCGAATGTCAATGTTTCCAACCGTTATGAGTATGTGTCCGATCCGGGCAATCTCTTGTCGCCGGAAACCAAAGAGCGTGTAAACAGCCGCCTGTGGAATCTACGGCAAAAAACTACTTGCGAAGCTATGGTTGCCATACCTCCTTCAATCGGCGATGTGCCTATAGAGGAATGGAGCGAAAGCCTGTTCACCCTATGGGGGATTGGAAAAAAAGACAAAGACAACGGCGTTTTGCTCGTGATAGCTCCGGAACAACACAGGGCGCGCATTCAGACAGGATATGGCATGGAGGGGGTGCTCCCCGATATTTCCTGCGCGGAAATCATCGGGCGTGAGATCGTTCCGAACATGCGCGAGAACGATCTCGACGCTGCCGTGAGCGGCGCTGTCGGGCTCATGGCCGACGCTATCGAGAATCCGGAGGTGGCAGAGGAACTGCGCTCCGACAATACCGATAATTATTCGGGGAATATCGCCACTCTTTCCAAGGAAGCCGTTTGGGAATATATCATGATAATAGCCGGCTGCGTGTTTCTCTTCAGCCTTGCGCTCTTCTGCTATGATCTTTACCATTCGCGAAAGAGCGACAATTACCATAAGGCAATCATGTGGCGAAGCCATCTGACTACTTTCGGCTGGTGCGCCCTTTTCTCGCTCGGATCGGGTCTCATCTTCTATCTTTTGGCCCTTTTCCTCTACCGCTCGTTCCGCACGCGCCCGAGAAAATGCTCCACTTGCGGAGCGCGCATGAAACGTCTGAGCGAACAGGATGACAATGAACTCCTCTCGGCTTCGCAGGATTTCGAGGAGAAACTCGATACTATCGACTATGACGTGTGGGAATGCCCGAAATGCGGCACCGTAGAGCGCTATGCCTTCCGTAAAAAACAGGCAAAATATGAGGAATGTCCCGCCTGCCATACGGTAGCGATGCGGCTGATCGGCACAAAGACTCTGCGCCCGGCCACTTATCGAAGTGCCGGAGTGGGAGAAAAAATTTATGAATGCGAGTTCTGCCACCATCAAAAACGCTCTCAGTTTGTTATTCCGAGAAAGGAATCAGCGGCTCCTCTTATAGCCGGCGCGGCCCTCGGTTCGATGGCAGGCCGCGGTGGTGGCGGAGGTTTCGGCGGAGGTGCCACCGGAGGCGGAGGAGCCTCGGGAGGATGGTAAGAGTAGACAATTGATAAATTGATAAATTGATAAATTGATAAATTGATAAATTGATAAATTGATAATTAGTATTTGATATTTGACTGCAAGTATTGCATGATTATGAAGAAGATAGTTTTATTTACACTTGGTTTTCTCGCTTTGGGAGCCTTCTCGGCTTGCTCGGGCGGCAATAAAGATGGCGAGAAAAATTCAAACGATGAGAACCGGAATATCCAGTTTGAATCTTATTCTTACGATCTTATCGGTGAGTTCGCAGGCGCCGATTCGGTGCTCTATGATATCCCCGGCGGAAGATATGTGAGATATATCGGCCAGGGAGTTCTTCCCAAAGACTTGGGTCAGGCCGATGTGAAGCACCTCAGAGACACTCTTATGAAAATCGCCCGCGTGAATTTCGTGGGGGAGAACCGTCCGGAGCCCACCACTACCGACAGCATACGCATCACCGACCTTCCGGCCAATGATTCGATAGCGTGCGGGGAGGTGATTGCAAACCTTTCCACCACGTTGGTGAATACCCGCGTAATTGTATGGGAAAATGAGATTTATTCATATCCTTGCATGGCGGCCCACGGGATGACTAACACATCGTTCATCAACTTCTGCATGACCGACGGCAAGATCATGTCGCTTTCCGATCTGTTCAAACCGGGATATGAGAAGAAGCTGAAAGCGCTTATCGCTAAAAAGCTCAAGGAAGCCGGAACGCAACTGCTTGTGGAACGCGGTAGAGTCCCGATTGCAGATGAGTTCGAGATTACTACTTCGGGAATACTTTTCAGCTATGATCCCTATCAGATAGCTCCCTATTCTGAGGGAACAGTGCAGGTTGAGCTGACTACCGACGAATTGTTGGAATTGCTCTCCGACCACGGCCGGTTTGTTCTTACGGGCGTCAGCGACCGCTGACAGCAACTTTCCCGAGCCGTAGTTCGGATTCACCGTAGGGGAAAGTGATATCCAACAGGTCGCCATCGAGTTGCGCCTTCACTTCATCGGAGATTTCCCTGCCTGAAGAGTCGATCCATATCACATCGTATATGCCTTCGAAAGGGGTGGCCGAAAGCCGCCCCTTTATCATGCCGGGAGTCCAGAGGCCGGGATTCTTGCGAGCTCCTCCGAGATAGACGATATCGTAATCCGTGCCGTTTTTCACTATTGCAAGGCGATAGTTTCCACCCATACGGAGCCGCTCTTCTTCGAGCCGACGGTCGAATTCCGACCATATACCCTCCAGAAAATCAGAAGAGCGGGCAAGCCGCTCTTTAAGTGCCTCAATATCCTGATAATGAGTGTCCGGACCTCCGCAGGAGATTTTGTCCGAGACGTAAGAGATATTCTCCACACAGAGTTTTCCGCCGGGTGAGACGATAAACCCGATACTGTCGATCTTTTCCGGCAATCCATCCATCTGCAGCAACGGCTGATATTCGCGGTTGCCGCCGCTGAACGTCACGTCATTGCCGGATTTGCTCAGACGGAACGCATTCTGCCCTGTAAAGAAGTCAAAGCCGGTTGTGAATTTATCCTCAACAGCCGAAATCTCTGTATCTCCGGAGACATGTCTCCCTTTCACTTTGAGGAATGGGGAGCAATAGGTCTCATTCAGCCTGTCGTCATGGGTTTCGAGTGTGACCGCTATTGTGTCCCGGCCCGACAGAAGTATTATTCCCCATGAGGGAAAGCGGACTTTATGCTTACGTCCGGCGGCATCTACGTAGGGATGGCTTCCTTTTTCAGTGTTATTCAGGGAGGCGGCACGGAATTCAAATGTGATGTCGCGGCTTCCGGACGGCATGAGAGCAGTGCGGCAGACGCCTGTGGGGTTGTCGATCACTAATCTTGCCGAGTCAGGCTGCCCGAAAGAGGGAAATCCCTTGGCTCCGCCGAGACAGAGCGGCGACCGTTCGGCCGCAGAAGCCAGTCCGCATGAGGCAGTGATTATGCCTACAATGGCGAAGAGAAAAATAACGCCGCCGATGATCTTATTGACAAGCCACATCGACCTGAGGTTGAAATGTGCGCGCACTTTGTCGATAAAGAATGTCACGAAATACCACCACATCAGCGCCCCTAAGAAAATGAAAAGAAAACCGATCATGTAGTGATAGAAACGGATATCGGGCAAAAGGAAATTGAAACGGGCAAAAAGGCCGATTATCAGAAAGATAATGAGCGGATTGGAGAAAGTAAACAGGAAGCCGTTAAGGATGTTGCGGCCCGGGGTTATCCTCTGTTCGGCCGGTTTCTTCAATTGCCGCGAGGGGTTGGATCGGAAGAGGTAAACACCGAACGCGATTAGTACGACACTTCCCAACAGCTGGATGATATTCTGGTTTTTCTCAAGAAATTCTTCGATAAAGGAGAGTCCGAAACCGGTAAGCAGGCAATAGAAAAGATCGGAAATAGCCGCTCCGACACCGGTATATAGTCCTGCTTTGCGCCCTTTCTCAAGGGTACGCTGAACGCAGAGTATGCCAACGGGACCCATTGGCGCGGAAATAATGATGCCGATGGCTATTCCGCGCCACATCATATATATGATTCCTTCGAGAATATCCATCGGCAAGCCTCCTTATCTCGTGATTATATATCCGCCTCCCGATGTGCGCAGACAAGAATAACGGCTCAACCCTAATTTTCTGCTGCCCGTGGCCGCAGGGCCGGAAATGGGACTTCCTCCCTGCATCGTGACATTATAGCGCGAGCCGCATTCCGGGCATACCGCCTCGAATGTGCTGTTGTCCACAACAACCCGCGTGTCGGGATTGCATTCCACCGGACAGGCCAGATCATAGGCCAGCGGTACGTTGGTCTCGGTGGTGAATGGATCCATGCCTCCGATAAGGAGCACTCCCCCGAAGCCGGTGGCTGTATTAGCCGTGTAGCGATAGCCTTGCGGTTCGTTGAGGCGGGGGATGAAATAGCGGTAGAGGCCGAAGCCGGCCACTCCGTACGTATTCCAGAGACCGGCATCCGACAGGTTGATGTTAACCGGCATCGCCGGAATACTGTCGTCGTCGACCGAATGACAACCTCCGGCTGCAATCAGGGCCATTGCCGCAACAAGCGTATGTATCTTAAAGATTCTCAATTTAATCGTATTGTCCTCTATTGGATCAATCGAAAGGAACGGCCCTGAGCATGCGGGCGAATTCCTCGGTCATTTTCTTCATCGGGCCGTTCACCATCGGCTTGAGCATCGCCGGAATCTCGAGCCTGATCTCCACTGTGGCGCCACAGGCTTCCTCTCCTTTGGGCATGATATGGAGTGAAAGCGACATTGGCACGGGCGTGCCCTCCCCTTCGAGATGAATCAGCGTGGGGCATTCGCTCGCCGTCTTACGCAGACGGATTGCCCCCATGGGGCCCGCGGGGAATGTGATTGTATCGGGTGTGACCTCTATCTGCGAGAGCATTTCCCGTTTATCGGCAGGAATCTGGTCGGCCGGTGCATTCTTTATCATCTCGCCGAGTCCCTCGAGATTGTCGAGCTTCCGGAACAATTTCTCTGCCGGAGCCATGACCGTGACTTCTTCGCTGTTGTATGTAGCCATTATTCTATGTTGTTGGGAACCCAGTTGGCCGGGTCCTTGCGCCATTCCTGCAATGTATCGATGTCTTCCTGACGTATGTATTCTATTTCGAGGGCCACTTCGAGCATCGATGAATAATTCACGAGAGAGATGAGCGGGATATTTTCATCGCGCAGACGTTTCACCGCCATCGGGAACTCATAGCTGAAAATCGCCATAAGTCCGAGCACTTCGCCACCGGCCATGCGGAGCACTTCGCTGGCCTTGACCGAGCTTGCGCCTGTAGATACCAGGTCATCGACGAGTACCACCTTGTGGCCCGGTTTCAGATTGCCTTCTATGAGATTTTCCAATCCATGGTCTTTAGGCGTGGACCGTACAAAAAGGAAAGGCAGTCCCAGCGTGTCGGCCACTATGGCTCCCATCGGAATCGCTCCTGTGGAAACGCTCGCTATGGCATCGGCTTCAGGAAAATGCTCTATCACCACCTTGGCCATCTCTACTTTTATCAGGTTTCTGATGTCGGGATAAGACAGCAACCGGGGGTTCTCGTTATATATGGGAGAATTCCAACCAGAACCCCATACGAACGGGATATCGGGTTGCAATTTTATTGCACTGATTTGCAGAAGTTTCTCTGCAAGAAGACGTTCCGGCTTTTTCATAATACAAAATTTTGACTTAACCATAGCCTCACGGAAGACATCGGAATCCCGTATCCTCCAGACACTATTAGCTCATTAAATGCAAATTTACCAATATAGCCGTAAAAATGCAAATAATTTGAAATTGTTTCCTGTATTCTATAACAATCTCGCCGGAGATAAAGAGACGGAATTATATTATTTTTATTTCCTTATTCGGACTCTTCCGTCTCCCACGCAAGCGCCGAAGCGCCGAGCAAAGCGGCCTCGGCATCATTGAGCGAAGAGGGCATAATCTGTACTCTCCCCTTGTAAAGATGAAGCATATTGCGCTCCATCGCCTCCCGCATCGGGTCGTAGATCAGGCTGCCGGCCTTTGCCACTCCACCGAAGAGGATGATAGCCTCAGGGTCGGTGAAAGCGGCGAAATCGGCACAGGCCTCTCCGAGCACTTCCCCTGTTCTGGCAAAAACATCCATAGCGAGCTGGTCACCTCGCAAGGCCGCCTTATAGATATCTTTAGGCTTCAGTTCATCCGCAGGAATCTCTCGCAGTAATGATGGTTCACCGGAAGCTCCGAGCATTTCAACAGCTGTACGTACAACTCCCCTTGCGGAGCAATATGTCTCCAGACAACCTCGGCGGCCACATCCGCATACCCGGTCGCTATGCTTATTGACCACCACATGACCAAGCTCGCCGGCATAACCGCGTGATCCCGACATCAGGTGGCCGTCGCATACAATACCGCTTCCCACGCCCGTGCCGAGCGTGATCATGATGAAGTTCTTGTAGCCGCGGGCGCGTCCGTAAGCCATCTCCCCGGCGGCCGCGGCATTGGCGTCATTGGTGATCGATGCCGGAATACCGAATTTTTCCGAAAGCATCCGTGCCAGCGGTATCGGCAACGGCCACGGCATATTAGTGGCATCCTCGATACACCCTGTTGCACGATTGGCACAGGGAACGCCCGCGCCTATGCCGCGCAATTTCCCGGCCAGTCCGAGCCGGTCGACGTATGGCATCAGCGTTTCGTAAAGTCGGTCGACGTAATCCCTGACCGTTGCGTGGCCGCGTGTCGGAATACTGTCACGCGCCACGATGTCACCGCGGGCACTGACAATAGCGAACTCAGTATTGGTACCGCCCATATCGATACCGATCACATAATCTTTCTCTTCGGTAGCCATAAGTTGACGTCTTATCGTTGATAATGAGGCATAGTCTCGGGGATAACAACCGAGATCTCCACAAGTCCTGCTATCTTTCCGGCTTTACGCCAGGGCATCTGATGGATAAGCTTACGCCTTCCCTCCTTCGAGATCGTATAGGTATTTGTATCCCCCTTGTCGAGAAGTCGGCGGATAATGCCGCACGCACGTTCGCCATGGAGATCAAAAAGGCTCTTGCCAACGACATCGCCATACTTGGCGAACGTCTCTCGGGAGCGTTCATTCATATAGATAATCTTACCGTCGATATCGCTGACTGTCACGGCGCAATCCAGACCCTCGGCCCAGGACGGCACGAATTCTTCAGATATTTTCATGATATATAGTTGTTCTTTGCTTCGGGAATGGCCGGAAGCGGACGCTTCTGGGATGCGTCCCTACATTCGCCGATTCAATGTTAGCTAACCCAAAGATGCATTGCGGCAGGGACGCAATAAACTGCGTCCACGCCCTCCGCAGCCAAATGCATTTCAGTTAAATGATACATTCGAAACATAAGTTACTTAAGATTTCCGAAAGAAGAGACACAAAATTAGCTTAAAAAAATTAAAAATGAGCCAATAATTTGGAAAAACCGCAGAAACGTCTTAAATTTGCAACCGCAAAAGGGCAAACGCTCTACGTGGCAGGTCCCATAGCTCAGTTGGTTAGAGCACCTGACTCATAATCAGGGAGTCCTAGGTTCAAGCCCTAGTGGGACCACCTCTTAGAAATCAAGCAGTTACGAATTCGCTCGTAGCTGCTTTTTCTTTTACGTTGAACACAAATCTGAACACAACTCCGCGCCAACTCGTTTCAGCCGCCACCGGCACCCCTCTGTGTTCATGCCTTTGTGTTCAAATTTTGTGTTCAGATTACGGCTGATGAGAAAATAAGCTTGTCGCCATTTTCTTTTGCCCAGCCCTATATATAGGTTTAGGTTTAGTCGGGCATATATAAAGCCCGAACCAAACCCAAATGGGCACTCTGAATAAGCATATGATAATATGCTGTAATACTTTATTTCTTGAAAAGCTCGATGCCTGTGTTGTCTTTTACAATTTTTCCGAAGTCTGCCAATACCTTATCAGCTTCTTTCTGAGAGGAAAAACGCTGCATGGGGTAGCGTTTGGTTATAGCCCAATATCCCTTATCATCGATGTAGATACATGAATCATTGGATCCGGATAGGAATTTATGGAGGAACGCATCATAGTCATCTTCCTGTTCATCACGCAACCATGCCTTCCAGCCAGCAGTTAATACTAGATATGAATTCGATTCTTCAGCCTGGAGAAACGTAGAAATGTCTGTTTGAGAAGGTTTATTAGAAATTGACTTATAAAAACCGTCATCCGAGACTTGTATCACAGACATTTCTATCGTTTTACGACCAATCTTTACTTGTCCGAAATAATATTCGAACACATAATTATACATGAAATCCCAAGCCCACATATCACTCCAGACGGCGAGTTTAGCATAATCTTTATCCGGACAATTATTTCGAGTATGTATGGTAGCACAGAATAATCTCCTTCCCCACATATCCGTATATAAGGTATGCTCGCGAATATATCCGACAATATCTAATATTCGTGATTGATAGCGATAAAGTAGCCTAAAGGCATTCCTTACATCAACGAAAGCATTATCTAGTTCTTTGCTCATTTGAAATAGGTCTTAAGTGTTAGTATGGACTCTTGAGAAATCAGCGGCTTCGATGTCTTGATCTCATCAAACCAATGGATGTTGTAAACACCATGTATATTGAAAGCAAGCTCAATGAGATTAAGCAATCGAATAACAGCTGACTGATTATTGCTTATCATTGGTAATGCTTCATAGTCATCCCGAAGTTTTGTGATTTGAATAAGTAATGATAGCCAAGTACACTTATTGACAACTACATCCTTCACCAAAGATACACTCTCGGTGGCTTTTTCAGCGTTGCCGCCGACGGCTATGAAATATACCGGCTTATCCTTGCCATATTCATTTCTGTAAGCAACTATTTCATTCTCCCATTGTTGAGAATACTGGCCCGAATGGTCATTGTACTTTGCCTCGATTACAACATCAAACGACTGGAAGCGAATAAACACATCCGGCTCTACTAGGCTTGTGTTAGTAGTACCGGTAGGATCCCAATGAGGCCAAAACTCATAAGCTTCAATCTGTCCAGAAACTAACGGTAGATTGTCATTATCAAAACAAGCCGACCGCAATACTCCCCAGAATAATTCATCCGGAAGCATAAGTATCGTTTCAAAGACTGACGAAGTCTTCGGATCCTCGTAGGTATCTTTATTATGATATGTGCTATGAAGCATATCTTATTGCGTAAGAACTTTACCAGCAAATGTCCCATAAGATTTGCCAGTAATTTCACCAATTTTATAGTAGTCACCTAGCATCTTGATGATGGAATCTAAATCAGCCTCTGTTTCGATATGAATTTTGTCATCTTTAATAGTTATCGGATTCCCATGTGTGAGTCCGATTTGACGCATCTTATCTAGGGTTTGAGGCGTGAGTTCGGGAATGCCACCGTTCTTCGCTATTTTAGCTAGTTTCTTATGAAGGCCTGTGCCGGAGTTTACCTTATCCTTCAAAATCGCCAACCCCTCGATTTTGTTTGTTTCTTCCAACTGAGAAACAATTTCAAGAGCTTTTTCCTTAAATTCCTCTTGAATACCAACAATTTGTTCAAAGGGAACTTTGCGTAAAATGAAGAATGCCTCATCAACATAAACACAGTCAACCTGCCTATCTAATGCAATTACTTCTCCCTGTAACATTTCAAGTTGATGAGTAGTTGGGTTAAGACAAGTGTTAAACCAACCCTTCTTTTTTTCAGGATTTTCATTATCCTGTACTGCTACCTTAGCTTTAGAAACTTTACGGAAAGTGAATATAGAATCGCCTGATTCCTCTTCAAATCCAACACAATATGCCCATAGCTCGATTCCGTTGCTCTGAAAGTCTTTTAATGATTTGACACGTTCAACAACTCTGCATAATTGATTTTCGACCACATCTGCAAATGCTAAACCTTTTCCTTTCATAGAATAGGTGAAAAGATTATCCGTGTCTTCTGCAATCGGGTCGTACTCAATCATGGAGTAATCTTTTTTGCAGATTTTGTCCAAATCATCGATTGTTGAAGCATATATGTATCCTCTAATTGCCTCATCAATATCAATTTGATAAGCCCTATAGACATATTTACCCATTACCGACTGTTTTCTGAGCTTTTTATCTCTCAACATTCGGACAATGAAGTATAATTTAATGTCGCCCTGTAAAGTCTGGGAGATTCGTTCTCTCAAACTTTGCAACTCATTCACTGCGTCAGTCTGCTGGTTTTCCATAAAAAAGTTTAAAACCTATGGGGTAAATAATTAATTTTTCATCTTCTTCTATGGAATGTCCTTTAACAAGGACTAATCCATCACGTTCCTTATCTTGCTTTATTTTATATTCGATTTCATACAGCGAATATTTTAGATTTAGAATTGGATTTATCAGAACCATATTAGAGCGCACATATATGCCATAGACTATCAACATCATTACAATAAAGCATATAACATCTAGTCCAGTTGCCGAATCAGCAGAAATAAATGGAACTATATAAGTTGCAATATAACCTATTGCCTCATTATTTCTATTGTTGATTTTGAGAATCTGAGCTTTATGACCATTCGATGACCTTTTATGTATGTTCCTTAAAAGCGTTCTTAATCCAACACAAAATGCAATCGACAAAAGTATTAGGAAGATTGCCAATCCGAATTTACTAATAAAGCACTTTACGGATGCAGTGGATACCCCCGCGTAATTAAGATAATTAGCATTGTTAACAATCTGTCGCAAAGCAATAAGAACAAATAAAGGAGTATAAGAGGTCCCAAATAACACTAGCAAAGCACTGTTTTGCAATGGATTATTTTTAGTTCCAATCTTCATGTCCTTACTCCTAAAATAATTTTATCTTGGTCCTAAAAACTTATCTCCATTTAAATGTATCATATGGTCTGGCATATCTGCAATCCACACCTCTGTCTCCCATGCTAACTGGTCAGAGAATTTTTTGAATGTCGAAAAATCAAGAAAGGCTGAGATGTAAATTTTGCCAGCGGTTACATTTCTTGTCATGGCTTCTATTTCAACTATTCGTTTCGGATCCATGGGCCCAACCGAAGTTATGGATTCTATAAAATAAATCCAGTTCTTATCCTCCCGATACAAAACGACATCTGGCATTTTATCATGGAGCGTAATCTCAAAGCCTAGTTCAGATAGCTTTTCGACATTCTTCACCAAGTCCTTCTGTATGGTATCTCCTACATATAAGCATTCGGAATTTGGAGCAAATCGGGGAGCAAATTCCTCGATTATTGCTTTCTGGAGTTCATTATGTTTACCGGGACTGAATGTAAATTCCTGTTGATTTATTCTTACAGGCATTTTCTGCATCCGTTTCTTGGAGGCATAAATCTTTGATAATGATTCGTGGTTGGACATGAACATCTGAAGTGCCATTCCCGGCTCTGAAGCGATTGAATCATCATCCGTCTGCTCTTGAATAACCTTAAGGAATTCATTTGTCAGTCGATAGCGATAGTTGGGACTATTAGTAGCCAATCCGTTGTCTTCAATAAGGGCCGCAGTGCGGAAAGGATGAAGAGCTTGCTTACGGAATGTCTCTCTGGAGTTTTCCGCATACACTACGTTATAATACTCAGACGTAAAAGCTATAATGTCGTGAATACGAATCCATTCATTGGCAGCTTCGCACCAAGGCGTATCTTTCCTGACATTAGCCATCGCCAAAAGAGTGAACACACATATCATGCTTTGCTGTTTGGGAGGCATTCCAATCTGTGCCAACAATGTTCTAGCTGTCTCTAATTTATCCATCGGTCAACGATTTTATCACAGTTAACAACACTCAGTTCATGGTGCATCAACTCACGTCCCATTTTTTCAATCACATCTCTTGATGGAATCGGAATCTGGTTAATCTCAGTTGAGTTCACCTGAGTGGAACCATTCAAGATACGATAGTAAGCATCATAAAGAGATGAGTTTAAAAGCACGTAAAGTCCGTAAGTGATGCAAGGGGAGTCACATTTTACGAAATTTACCTTATTCTGTGTGCTTATATATTTGAACTGACTATATCTTTGCTTTAAATATATTCCGCACTGGAGTCTTCGTTTTTCCTCTTTAGATGTAAACCGTTTCACTAAAAGGAAATCACTGTTCTCCTGAAGATAGGCTGGGTGATCTGTCTGTATGACTTCACCTTCTTTACCGAGCGGCCATACAACACGTCCATCTTTAATGTGTTGGGCGTAAAGCAAGGGAAAAGCACCTTCTTCCATATTATCTCGCAAAACCTCTCGTGTCCTGAAGTCTACAATAATTCCAGTCTGCATTTTTAGCTGAATGTCCGGAAGAGTTTGAGGGAGATTATTGATTCGTTCTATCACATTGGCATCTTTTTCATCTGTTATGAGATAAACGTAATGATTTTTTGGTACTACCGTGTGATAGGAAGCCTCGAACTTCCGAATATTGCTAAATTCAGAGTCTAAGGAGGTTGTGATGTTTATCGTATCCGGTTCAGTCCTTGTCTTTTTTACTTTAACGATAATGGTTTCTTGAAGGACAGATTCGCCTCCAAATACTTTATCTCTGCTTTCAAATAGATGAATGTCGGTAATTACGGCATTCGAAAAAAGATATTCCCTGAATTTCTTAAAGTATGCTCCGGATGTCCATGAACGAGGTATAATATAAACAAGCTCCTGATTGGTTTTGAGATTATAAATACCCATCGCCCAGAATAGGAAATAAAGATTGGGCGCACCATGACAAACCAACGGCATTGACAACGCCTCCGGAGCATCCTTTGAAACTTTGAGATACGGCGGATTCCCTATTATATAGTCATACTTACAACTATCCTCATCAAGAAGAGTCCCTATGCCAAAATATTGACTGGTAATGTAATTCTCCTTCTTTATATAATAGTTAATGCCGTACTTCTTTTTTGCCAGTTTCAGATTTTGCTCTAAAACAGGTAATACCACACTATCGGTTTCATAACAGGAGAGATTTACCTTACCGGTATATCCCAACTGATATATCCGATCTAAGAGGGCTGCTGATAGTATACCCGTTCCGGCTCCTGCATCCAAAAGAGTTAATTCCTCTTTATCGAGGTCAATACAGAACAAGGAAGCCATATACATAGCTGTCTTAGCGGTTGTAAAAAACTGCCCAAATTTCTTCCGTTTAGATTTGGGAACACTCGCTATGAAAGCGTTGGTGTTTTCTACAACTGCATCAAGTATGTTACGATGAATTAACTCAGACATTTTTAACGCCATAAATAATCATCGGTTCTGCCGCCACGGATATATCCTCAGTGGAATTAAGTAATCTCCGGACATCAACTCCCAATAAGGATGCTATAGACCGCAAAGTATATAAGTCGGGTTGCGAAGTGTTGGTACACCACTTGGAAACAGTGGTAGGATTAACGTTCAACTGTTCTGCCAACCATTTAGCCTTCACATTCTTTTCGCAGAGAACGACTTTTATGCGATTGATATTTTCTGTCATACGAGATTTCTTTAATTTAAACGCAAAGTTAATGAAAAATTCTGGAACCGGACTCATATAATGTTCAATATAATGAGAAAAAGTAGCGAAAAGTAAAAAAATACCACCGGCAACTGCGGGAGCTGGCGGTGGCATTGGTTAGAATTAGAGGTTAGAGGGGTAATAGTAGATGAAGGTGGTATCAGCGTTGACTCGTTGCTCGTGGTGACGTATCAGCGATTTTATACTGTCTACTTCGTGAGGGGAACCGTGGAGCATCTGGCGCTCACGATGCATTACCACATTCATGTCTCGGTTGAGTCCTCGCTCATAGCGGTAGAGCCATTCGACATCTTTCAACTTTGAGTTATCATTGAGTTGATAGAAGAAGCCATAACCGAAACCTCCGGCGGCGAGAACTGTGATTGAGAAAACGATATACGTCCATTTCGGGATTGCCGCCCATATTGCACCATTGACAAGATTGTACATGCGGTGCATGAGCGTTTCCGCTGTGGCTTCAAGCTGGATATGGCGCTTTGAGGCTGCTTTGTCGGCTACCTTCTGAGCGATCTCTTCAAGTCTGGCTTCATCAATCCCTTGTGATGTCTTGCCATTCGGGAACAGCATCTTGAACATATCGGAGATTGTCTTGACAGTTATCTTTGTCTGCTTTTCAATCGCAGTCTCCAAAAGGCTGTTGATGTTTTCTTTGGTGGCAATGTTGTCCGGGACTGTCACGGTCACTTTGGGTGCCGGAATATTGACAGGCGATTGCGGTGGTGTCGCCATCGCCTGAGTTTCCAGAGTCTCGATGCGTGTGCCGTGGTCGCTTACTTTCTCTTGCAGGTCGTCAATCTGCGTACCTTGTTTTTTGACGTCTTCATAGAGTTTCGACATGTTCAGATTTTTCTTGATTTGCGTTTACGTTTGGCCTCTTCTCTCTTGATAGCGTTTTGAAACGCCTGTTCCTCCGGGTCGAAGCCGGGCCCGAGAGTGAAAAGATTTCCTATCGCTCCTATGGTTGCCTCAGCAACATTTTCAACCAGGGTGGATGTTTTCTGTTGGGTATATTCAACCTTGACTTTAGGCTGCGGTATCGGAGATGCGGCGCGGCTCTGGCCCTGCTTTCGGTTCAGCTCAAAGAGATTGTTCAACCGGCGGTATGTGAACGCTCGGTCTATTTTAGAGCCGTTCATCGCTATATCGCCATCGGAAAATTTCACGCCGATATGCTCACCGGTGTTGTGATCATCGTGAAACTTCATATCAATTCCGGCACAGGCGAGACGCCGGGAGAACTCATCCCACGACTTACAGCCGTATATGGCCGCGGAAATCTTGGTCTTGAATACGGGCTTTTTCTGTTCGTATTTCTCCTTTAGAGGCGAATAAGTCAGTCCGTATTTGTCTTTCAGAGCCTTGACAATTTTGTCGCTACGCTTGAAATTGTTGCGCTCGTTGACAGCCTTTCCCGACATATTCACACGGTTATAGACGATATGAAAATGCGGATGCTCGGTTTCAAGATGGCGCACAACGAGATACTGAGTGTCCTTTATGCCCATGCCTTCCATATACTCTTTTGCGAGTTGAGCCATGAACTCATCGGTCAGACGGGGAGCGTCAGCGTTGTCAAAACTGACGGAGATATGTCCCGCCGGGTTCTCTTTGCCGGGCATAAACCCGTGTACCGCTTCAAACGACTGCACCATTTTTGCATAGTCGTATGTGAAAACATTTTCGCTTCCTATGATGCGCCATGTGTCGGGCGTGTATTCTTTCGGGTCGTGAAACTGGCGTGTCACATACCCCACGACATCGTGAAACGTGCCGCTTTTAAGGATTCTTGCAAACATAGTCGGTCTCCTTGTTGGGTTTGAGTTTTTTGAGAATGTCAAACATCCTGTCAACGACAGCCGCTAATTTATTGGCCGCGCTGCGGAGTTTGAGCTGATGAAAACAGGTCATTGCCTGATTGAAATCGGAACTGAGATTCAGTATTCCTCTGGCAATTCCAGTCTCTATTTCGTTCAGACGGCTGACGATAGTGAGGCGGAACGCACCGTGTCTGACATACTCTGCCATCTTTACCCCGGCGGCTTTTGAGCGCCTTTTGAGATCGGCATGTTCGGCATCTGTCAGCTTGAGTGTCACCACACGGGTTCGCTTCTCTTCGGCCGGTTTAGAGGGTCGACCGCCCTTCCTGAAAGTTGATTTACTCATTATGGTCATTATGATGGTTTATGTGAATTGGGAGGCAAAGAGCGTTTGTTAACGCGCAGTTTCGGGAGGCTTTTCGGAGAAAAAGAAATCCCGAAACATATCCTTGCCTTCCCAATTCACTACGTTCATCGGGAGGCTGCCCCACGGTGTACCGGGTGCAGTGGTCCCCCCGGAATTATTATCTCAGAGCTTACGCCAGATTTCAGTGTCGTCGGCGTACATTGCAAGATGCTCGACAAGGATGGCGTTGATGTAGCTGCCGACAGTGGTGTCGCGGTCACCGAGGATACGGGCGATGCGTTCGAGCTTCGCCCATACGCTGTCCTCGATGTTTACCGGATGACGCTTCACCAGCTTTGACGGTGTAAGGAACGTGGCCTTGAAATCGGCGAAGTCTGATTTACGCTGTTGCTTGCCGATGCGCTGTTGCTTCGGTGGCTCGGTCGTGGCGGATGCGGTGGATGCGGTGGTTAATGCAACTGGTATCTGGTCGTTGTCAAACAGATTGTCGGGGTTGGATGGTGTAGCGCTGTTGACAGCATTGTCACTGTTTACAGCAGGATTGGT
>URNY01000039.1 GCA_900549375.1 uncultured Bacteroidales bacterium
AGCGTTGTGACTGCCTCTATCTCCAAAGTCGGCTCCGATGAACTTCAGATGACGGCGCCGGTGCGTGTAGACAACGCCCTTAAGGGACTCGCCTCAGGTGTCACTGTCACGTCGGCATCCGGCCAGCCCGGTGCGGCTGCCCGCGTTCGAATCCGCGGTATAGGCACAATCAACAATTCCGATCCTCTCTATATTGTTGACGGTATGCCAATTGAAGGTGGACTCGATTATCTTAACCCTGCCGACATCGCATCTATCGAAGTGTTGAAAGACGCTGCATCGGGTGCTGTCTACGGTGCGCGCGCGGCCAACGGCGTCGTACTCGTCACGACAAAACAGGGAAAAGAGGGAAAAACGAAAGTCACTTATGATTTCAGCTATGGCTGGCAAAGCGTAGCCAAGAAACGTAATGTGCTGAACGCTTCGGAATATGCAATGATGATGAACGAAGGTTCCATCAACTCCGGCGTCGCCCCGATCTACACCAATCCCGCTTCTTACGGCGCAGGAACCGATTGGCAGGAAGAGGTGTTTAACAACAACGCTCCCGTGATGAACCATCAGGTGTCGGTCAGCGGAGGTTCGAGTCGTGTCAACTATCTCTTCTCCGTAGGGTATTATGATCAGGAAGGTGTCATAGGCGGTAATTTCGACCGTTCGGATTATCAGCGCTTCACTCTCCGCTCCAACGTAGGCGCAACACTTTTCGATATGTCGGAGAAACGCACTTGGCTCAACAAAGCAACCATCCAGACAAATCTCGCATATACACGCATAAAGAGCCGCGGAATCGAGACTAACTCCACATGGGGTTCTCCGCTCGGGTCGGCACTCGCCATGTCGCCGATTCTCACCCCCTATCTTGAAAAGGGAAGTGCCGAAGAAGCCGCTCAGCTTGATTATCTCAAGGATCAGGCAGCTTACGTGCCGATGTACGGTCCCGACGGACGCCTCGTGATGGTTCCGACGGCCTTCGGCAATTTTCAGGAAATGAGCAACCCCATTGCCAACCTTTCTTTGCCGGGCAACAAAAACTGGAGCCATAAGTTCGTAGGCAATTTCACAGGCGACCTACAGATCTGGGACAACCTCCACTACCGCATAAGCTATGGCGCAGACCTCTCTTTCTGGGGGTATGACGGTTATACCCCGATATATTATCTGCGCGATGGCGGATATTCCGACCATTCATCGACAACTTCAACAAGCGAACGCGGTCTTGTATGGCAGATCGAGAACCTCCTCTCTTACGACAAGACAATAGGCGACCACTCATTCAACATCATCCTCGGACAGTCTGCTAAAGAAAGCAGCGGTTATTATCTCGGCGGATCCCGCAACCATATCATAAACTACGACCGCCCCTGGATTGACGCTTCAACCGGCCTTGCCGCCGACGGCGACATGAGCACCTGGGGCGCTCCGCAGGCCAAATCAAGGCTCGCTTCATATTTCGCCCGTGCAAGCTACGACTTCGACGCCCGCTACATGATTCAATTCACTATCCGTCGCGACGGTTCAAGCCGATTCGGTTCCAACAATCACTGGGCAACATTCCCTTCTGTCTCGGCCGGATGGAACATCATGAACGAAAAATTCATGGAAAAAGCCGATTGGCTCAATAATTTCAAGCTCCGGGCTTCATGGGGTAAGAACGGTAACGAAAATATCGGAAACTTCCAGTATGTGGCTCTTACCTCTACCAACAACAACGCCATTTTCGGAAATCCCGGATCGATTGCCGTGGGGACAAAGCCTTCGCAGCTCGCCAACCCCGACCTCCGTTGGGAGGAATCGAACCAGACAGATATCGGTATCGACCTCGGTTTCCTCTCCAACCGCATCACCTTCACCGCCGACTGGTTCCTCAAAAACACCGAAGGAATGCTGATGAGAATGTCGTTGCCGCAATATGTCGGAGAATCCATACCTTACGGCAACGTGGGCAAGATGCGCAACTGGGGTCTTGAATTCGACCTCGGCTACCGCCAGACATTCTTCAACGACCTATATGTGGGCGTGAATATCAACGCTTCTTATCTGCGCAACAAACTTATTGAATACGGAAACGAACAGGGCTGGGAGAATCTCGATTCGTTTCAGGGCGTGGGAACCATCCTGCGCGCGCAGAACGGCCTGCCATTCCCCTACTTCTATGGTTATAAGACCGATGGTATAATCCAGAACATGGCTGAAGCCAACGCCTATAACACGAAATATGGCACTTCACTCGTTCCCGGTGATGTCAGATTCGTCGATGTCGACGGCAACGGCTCGATTAACGAGGATGACCGTACCAACATCGGTTGCGGCACACCCGACTGGACCTACGGAGCTTCGATCACTCTCGGATATAAAGGTTTTGATTTCAACATCTTCTTCCAGGGAGTGGCCGGCAACGATATCTATGATGCCACACGCCGTATCGATGCTCGATCAGTAAATCTTCCTTCCTGGATGCTTAACCGCTGGACAGGCGAAGGCACATCCAACCGAATCCCGCGCTACGTGATCGGCGACGGATACAACTGGCAAAGCTCTGACCTCTATGTATACGACGGAAGTTTCTGCCGACTCAAAAACATGCAGCTCGGCTACACGATACCCCGGAATCTTACCCGCAAGATAGGCGTGCAGAAATTCCGCGCTTTCGTGGCGGTTGAAAATCTGGCGACATGGACCAAATACCACGGATACGACCCCGAAATATCATCCGGTTCAGAAAAGTCGAGCGGAGTTGACTTCGGAGTATATCCTCAGGCCCGCACATGGACCATCGGCTTCAACATCGAGTTCTAACATATCCTATCAAACCTATTTACACGAAAAAAAATGAAAACTATATATAAATCATTGGGAATCGCCCTGCTCGCCGTGTCAATGACCTCCTGCGGCGACGATTTCCTCACAGTGACCTCCCCGACCCAGGAGGATGTCTCGGAATATTTCTCCACTAAGGAGCACCTTGAGGAAGCTGTGATCGCAGCTTATGACCCTATGCACTGGACCGACTGGAGCATGGGCAACTACGAGCCTTTCACACTCATGTCCGACATAATGGCCGATGACATGTGGGTGGGTGGTTCCGACAAGAACGACAACCAGAACTGGCACCTCATGGCCAATTACGAAGCGACTCCCCTGAAGGTAATCACAAGTATCTGGATCGACGGTTTCAGCGGCATCAAACGTTGTAACGATGTGTTTGAATGCATTGCAAACGGCATCGACGACGCCACCGAGAAGGACATCGCCTCCTGGAAGGCGCAGGCTCATGTACTCCGCGCTTTCTATGCCAACTGGCTCTGGAAATTCTACGGCAACGTGCCTTATTATCAAAAAAATCTCTCGGGAAACTATATCTCTCCGCAGATCACTGCCGATGAACTCTACAATTATATGATCAAAGACCTTGAGGACGCAATAGCTCTCGATGTACTTCCCTGGAAAGGAGATGCCGCGACTTTCGGACGTGTCACGACCGCAATGGCCTACATGCTTTACGCCGAAATAGTCATGTATCAGAAAGATACCGCCCGGTATCCGACTGCCCTCGGATATATGAAAGAGATAATCGCTTCTCCTGATTATTCGCTTGTCAATGATTACGCTTCCATCTTCGAGCAATCGGGCGAATGGTGCGATGAATCGATTTATGAAATCAACTATATTTCCGAAAACGCCTCGCGCGACTGGGGCTCTCCCCTTCTCGCCGGAGGAACAGTGCTCCCTACACTTATCAGCCCCAACAACTGGCCTTCAGGACAGGACGGCCACAACACCGGATGGGGATTCTGCCCTCTGCGCCTTGAGACTTACGAATTGTTCTCGGCCGACGATGCGCGTCGCGACGCTACATGCTGGGATGTCAGAGCATTCGACGGAACCTACAACAAGCGCTATCAAGATTTCGGCTTCTTCCTTCAGAAGTATTCGGCAAGAGCCGACGGAAACGTCGGACAGAAAGCTTCCGGAGAACTCAATTACAATAACAACTGGCGCATATACCGCTATTCGGAGACATTGCTCAACGCCGCCGAACTTCTCATAGCCACCGGAGGAAGCGCGGGTGAAGCACGCACTTATCTCAACGATGTGCGCCGTCGTGCCGGACTCCGCACCGAAATGGAACCGACCATCGACAACATCATCAACGAACGCAGACTTGAATTCGTTGGCGAAGGCAAACGCTATTGGGACCTTATCCGCACTGACAAGGCTGCATCCGTGCTTGTGCCCGACCAATACGGATACCGCACCAACTCATGGAGTCCCAACAAGAAGCATCTACCTATTCCCCAGAGCGAAATCGACCGCGCACAGGGAACTCTTTCTCAAAACCCCTACTAATTATAGCGAATCATGAAAAAGCATATAAAATCTTTCTTTGTAGCAGCAATGGCCGTATCTGCCCCGCTTCTGATGACCTCCTGCTCTGAAGATGAGTATTACAAAGTCGATATAAACGGCATTCCGGAAGCTTCGGCTTATGTCGAAGATATGAAAGTGACTGTCGATCAGGAAAGCAACACGGCTTATTTCGAATTCACGGGAAAAGGCACCTATCCGGTGTGGATTATTGACGGCAAAAGCTACTCCTCCGCCCCAGCATTTTCCCGCTATTACCGTAAAGCCGGCGATTATACGATTGAAATGAAAGTCGGAAACGGAAATGGTGTCAGCACTGGAACGATCTCCAAGACTTTCCATATCGACAAGACCAAGATGAACGGATTCGGCGGATTCGTATATGAAAGCGAGTTCAACCTCTGGACTAAAGCATCCAAAAAGATCAACAGCTTCTACTATGCGCCCGGATGGGCACAGATTGCCGACCCGACACACTCTTTCGACGGCGACACATTCAGCCTTACACTTTCTGAGGCAACCACCGACCAGTGGCAGGCTCAGGCACACGTTGGAACGGATATTTGCCTTCCGCAGGGAGAACTTTATGACGGCTCCGTGATTTTCACGGCAAACAAAGACATGAAGAATGTGACTCTCAAGATTCATCCCGACGGAGATGATGACGATTCCCATTCATTCTTCATGCAACAGAAAATCTCCCTCACCGGCGGGGAACCGCAGGCATTCTTCTTCAGCGGTCTTGAAGCAGCCGTGGATATGAACAACCTCGTTTTCACTTTCGATTTCGGCGGAAACCCGGCAGGACTTGAGATTTCGGCGGAGAACATCGTGCTGAAGAAACATTCCGACAACGACGGCACGGTCCTTCCCGAAACGCCGGCAGATCCTGAACCCGATTGGGTGGAATGGAGCAGCGCTGAAAACCTCTTCTCAAACTGCACAATCACTCCCTCTTTCTGGTATGCTCCGGGATGGAATCAGATTGCCGACCCCGGCTTCACCGACAATGGCGGCGGATCTTACACATTCACACTTCCTACAGCCACTTCCGAACGCTGGCAGGCACAATGCACCCTCAACACGGATATAGTGATCGATGATCCTACGGTGGCCTATGACTTCTATTGCGAAGTGAAGTCGAATGTCGACCTCGCTGCCGTGATGTTCAAACTTGTGCAGACCGATGAGGGCGAAACGAAACATGACGGCAACTACTTCTTTGCCGATGAGCAGGCTGTTCCCGAAGGACACAGTAAGTTCTGGAGAGCCAAAGTGCTTCCGGAGGAGGGCAAGCCTATGCAGGCCGTTTCACTGTTCTTCGACTTCGGTGGATGCCCCGACGGAACAGTAGTGACGGTAAGCAAGATCACTTTCCAGAAACACCACGATTAAACCATTGACCGCAGGTAAACAATCTCTGGGCCGGTGTCAGACTCTTTTTGCCGGCACCGGCCCTTCCCTTATAAATCTATCTCGACATGAATTCTACAAACAGACTCAGATATCTCATTTCGCTTCTTTCGCTATCGCTCATCTGCCTGCTCGGATCCGCATGCAGTGACGGAAATGGGAACACAACCCCGGCAACCCCCATATCTGTTTCCACTGATTCATTTGACTTCGGAGCGGAAGGCGGCGAGTCTACTCTCACATTTTCATCTCCCGGAGAATGGGATGCCGTCCCATCCGAAAGCTGGATTAAGCTGATTAAATCAGATCAGCTAAAACATGAGGGTAAGATAATCGTTAAGGTCGAAGCAAACAATTCCCGCGATCCGAGAAGCGGTGAGATAACCATCGTCAGCGGTGCGGTGAGCGCAAAAGTTGTTGTCTCGCAAGCCGGGATGGCTGTCACACCGGTTGATCCCACGATATCCGTACCCGAAGGATATGAACTTATTTGGAACGATGAATTCGACGGCACCTCGTTGAACCGTGCTGACTGGACACATGAGGTGAAAGGCCCAGGATGGGTCAACAATGAATTGCAGCACTATGTGGATGCCACGTATGGCGGCAAACCTGTCACCGAAGTCAGCGAAGGGTCCCTTAAGATAAACTGTTTTAAAGCATCCGACGGAAAAATATGTTCCGGCAGAATATATGCCAAAGTCAATACCGGCTGGAAATACGGAATATTCGAAGCGGCCATAAAGCTTCCCAAAGGGAAAGGCACCTGGCCCGCTTTCTGGATGATGCCTGTCAACAATGACTTTAATGCCAATCCATGGCCGAAATGTGGAGAAATCGACATTATGGAGGAAGTGGGATATCATCCTGAATATACTTCTTCGTCGATTCATTGCGAATCCTACAATCATGTGAAAGGAACGCAGAAAACAGCCGAACGGCTCACTGAAGGCGCTCAATCCGATTTTCACGTTTATCGCCTTGAATGGACTCAGGATTATATCCGCACTTATATCGATGGCAAAACGCTTCTGAATTTTTCCAACGACGGGAAAGGGAATGTCTCGACATGGCCTTTCAACCGCCATTTCTATATTATCCTCAACCTCGCGTGGGGAGGAACCTGGGGAGGCGCTCAGGGTGTCGACGAAACCGTTCTGCCGGCCACTATGGAAGTGGATTATGTGCGCGTTTTCCAAAAGAAATAACTAAGTGTGTGTTAAACAAAAGAAATAACTAAAAGTGTGTTAAAATGGACAAATATCGCATTTATTTGATCATAGCAGCAATTGCTGTCACATCGTTTACGACATACGCGGCCGGAACGCCAGTTTACAAAGACGCCTCACGATCTCTTGATGAAAGAGTTGAAGATGCTTTGTCGCGAATGACTACCCGGGAGAAGATCAACATAATTCATGCCCAGTCGAAATTCAGTTCGCCGGGAGTACCCAGACTCGGTATACCCGAACTCTGGACCGATGACGGCCCTCACGGCGTCAGACCCGATGTGCTGTGGGACCAATGGAAACAGGCCGGACATACCAACGATTCATGCGTAGCATTTCCCGCACTTACATGTCTCGCTGCCACCTGGAATCCGGAGACAGCCAGGCTTTATGGGAAAGCCCTCGGCGAAGAGGCCCGTTACCGCGGGAAAGATGTGATTTTAGGCCCAGGTGTGAATATATACAGGACTCCTCTTAACGGACGGAATTTCGAATATATGGGTGAGGATCCGTTTTTGGCTTCCAAAATGGTAGTGCCCTATATCGATGGGCTGCAGAGTTGTGGAGTTGCGGCATGCGTGAAACATTTCGCACTCAATAACAACGAAGTTAATCGCCACACCACCAACGTAATCGTAGACGACCGCACTCTTTACGAGATATATCTGCCGGCTTTTAAAGCGGCTGTTCAGAAAGGTAAGGCATGGTCGATCATGGGAGCCTACAATCTTTATCGCGATGAGCATCTGTGCCATAATGATAGAATGCTCAATCAGATTCTAAAGAAAGAATGGAATTTCGACGGAGCCGTAATCAGCGACTGGGGAGGGACCCATGATACAGAGCAGGCAATCTTCAATGGTCTTGATCTCGAATTCGGCACCTGGACAAACGGTTTGTCGGCCGGTGCGAGCAATGCTTACGACAATTATTATATGGCTTCTCCATATTTCCGAATGATCGCAGAAGGCAAAACCGGTACTAAAGAATTGGATGACAAAGCACGCAGAGTGCTCAGACTGATCATGCGGACCGCAATGGCCAATTGTATCGACAACGGCTCCTTATGCAGTGAAGAACATTATGCGGCCGCACGCCGCATAGGAAACGAAGGGATAGTCCTTCTGCGCAATGATCGGCACCTGTTGCCTATTAGAAGCGCTGAGGGCAAACGTATTCTCGTGGTTGGAGAGAACGCTGTCAAAATGATGACCGTAGGCGGCGGAAGTTCATCTCTGAAGGTACAGCACGAAATTTCCCCGCTTGCCGGTATCATGGCGGCCGCAGCCTCAAGGGGCATCGAAGTTGAATATTGCCGTGGTTATGTAGGGGATGTGTCCGGCGAATATAATGGTGTGGTGACGGGACAGAATCTGGCTGACAACCGCTCGCCCCGGGAACTCATTTCCGAAGCGACGGATAAAGCGGCGAAAGCCGACTATGTGATCTTTATAGGGGGCCTGAACAAAAGCGCAGGTCAGGACTGTGAGGATTCCGACCGAAGCGGTCTTGGCCTCCCCTACGGACAGGACGATGTGATTGTGGCTCTTGCAAAGGCCAATCCGAATCTCATTGTAGTGAACATCAGCGGGAATGCTGTGGCTATGCCTTGGGTTAAAAGCGTGCCGTCGATTCTACAGGCCTGGTTTCTCGGATCAGAGTGCGGCAACTCGATAGCAGATATTCTGTTCGGCGTGGCGAATCCGTCGGGCAAACTTCCATTCACCTTCCCTGCAAGACTTGAGGATAGTCCCGCCCATGCATCAGGAGCATATCCCGGGATAAAACGGGAAGACTCCGACATTGTCGACCTTGAATATAAAGAGGGCATATTTGTCGGTTACCGCTGGTATGAAAAAAAGAAAATTAAACCTCTTTTCGCATTTGGCCACGGATTGAGCTATACTGATTTCAAATTCGGCAAAGCTTCCGCCGATAAAACTTCAGTCACAGGCGATGACATTGTGACAATATCCGTTCCGGTTACGAATACAGGTTCCGTAGCGGGTGCGGAAGTTGTTCAGCTTTACATAAACGACCCGAAATGCAGCGTAAGCCGTCCCGCAAAAGAGCTCAAAGGTTTTGCCCGGGTATACCTTCTTCCGGGGGAGACCAAAACCGTTTCAATATCAGTCGACAAAGCAGCTTTGAGTTATTTCGATGCCGAAAGGCATGAATGGGTGGCAGAACCCGGACAGTTCGAGGCAATGGTCGGACCGGCTTCCGATGACATCAGATCCAACGTTAAATTTAATCTGCAATGAAAATCAGAAATATATTTTTGGCATCGCTCACACTTTTGCCGGTGTCCGTTATGGCCACAATTCCTTCAACGAAAGCTGAAAAGGAGAAGATGGACAGATTCGTCTCGGCTCTGATGGAGAAGATGACTCTCGATGAAAAACTCGGACAAATCAATCTTCCCCCATCCGATGACATTGTCACGGGTAAAGCAGTCGACAGCCATATCGGCGCCGGCGTTGCCGCAGGTACTGTCGGTGGCACCTTCAACATAAAAGGTGCTGAAAAAATCCGCGAGCTTCAACGCATAGCTGTAGAAGAATCGCGTCTTGGCATTCCTCTTCTTATCGGCATGGATGTGATTCATGGATATGAGACCGTGTTTCCCATTCCTTTGGCTCTGTCTTGCACGTGGAATCTTGATGCAATAGAGAGATCAGCACGCATCGCAGCTCGCGAGATGTCAGCTTCCGGGGTGAATTGGACATTCAGCCCGATGGTCGACATAAGCCGGGATCCACGGTGGGGACGTGTTTCTGAAGGTGGTGGAGAGGATCCATGGCTTGGCTCAAGAATAGCTCAGGCTATGGTCCGAGGCTATCAGGGCAAGAACCTGAGTGCCGATTCCGAAGTGATGGCATGCGTCAAACATTTCGCTCTATATGGCGCCTCTGAAGCGGGTCGTGACTACAACACGGTGGATATGAGTCGGTATAGAATGTATAATGAGTATTTTCCTCCTTATAAGAGCGCTGTCGATGCCGGGTGCGCATCTGTGATGTCATCATTCAATCTCGTCGATGGGATACCGGCAACTGAAAACAGATGGCTTCTTGATGATGTACTCCGCAAACAATGGAATTTCGATGGTTTCGTTGTGACCGACTATGGGTCGATAGGGGAAATTGAAGTGCACGGTCTTGAAAAACTCCCGGAAGCTTCTGTCCGCTCGTTGAAAGCCGGCACAGACATGGATATGTGCTCTTTCGGTTTTATCGGCACACTGAAACAAAGCCTTGAAAACGGAAAGATAAGTATGGATGATATCGACAGGGCCGTGCGCCGCGTTCTCGAAGCGAAGTATAAACTCGGCCTGTTCGACAATCCGTATAAGTACAACGATGTGACGAGAGAGAAAAAAGAAGTTTATACAGATGCCAACAGAAATGCGGCAAGAGAAATCGCCACTCAGTCTTTTGTCCTTCTCAAAAACGAGAATGATCTGATGCCGCTGGAAAAGAAAGGTAAGATTGCTCTTATCGGCCCCCTCGCCAACAGCGCCTCGAATATGCCCGGAACATGGAGTGTCGCTGCCGTTCCTTCAAAATACAAAACACTGAAGCAAGGATTTGAAGACGCATTGAGAGGAAAGGCTGAACTGCTTTATGCCAAGGGATGCAATCTGTACGAGAGTCCTGAACTTGAAGCCGCCTGCACCGTATTCGGTCATGAAATGCGCGATCAGAGAAGTGAAAGGGAACTGCTCGATGAAGCCATGGATATGGCTGTGAAAGCTGATGTCATTGTGATGGCCATGGGCGAAGCTTCTGAATCGAGCGGCGAATCATCATCAAAAACCGATCTTACCCTTCCCGCCACCCAAAGGAGGCTTCTCGAATCGATTCTGTCGATTGGCAAACCGGTGGTTATGCTCAATTTTGCCGGCCGTCCTACCGTGCTCAAATGGGAATCGGAAAATATCCCGGCGATTCTCAACGTATGGTTCGGTGGATCTGAAGCCGCGGATGCCATAGCCGATGTCGTTTTCGGCGATGTCTCCCCCTCCGGAAAATTGACAATGTCAATGCCTGTGAATGTAGGTCAGATACCTGTCTATTACAATCACCTTAATACCGGACGGCCCAAAAACGCCGACAACCCGGCATTCCAGAAATACCGCTCCAATTATATTGACGCTCCAAACGAGCCACTGTATCCTTTCGGCTACGGATTAAGCTACACTGAATTCAAATACAGCGATTTCGCTCTTGATAATGACAGTATGGCTGCCGACGGAAAGCTCACCGCAACTATCAAGGTTACGAACACCGGCAAAAGGGCCGGCGACGAGGTGGTGCAGTTCTACATCCGTGATGTAGAGGGTTCAGTGGCTCGTCCTGTCAAGGAACTCAAGCACTTCGAAAGAATATCACTCAACCCGGGAGAAAGCAAGACGGTAAAGTTTACAATAACACCCGAAATTCTTAAATTTTACGATTATAACCTCGATTATGTGGCCGAACCGGGAGAATTCAGAGTCATGGCAGGTCCCGACAGCCGTCGCCTTTCAGAGCTCTCCTTCCGACTGCTTTGATTACATTAAGAAACCGTGTAGACACTTTCTAAGTTAATAGGTTTCTTAGAATCAGTTCACATTGTCACATAGACAGTTAAAAGAGGGTATGCCAAATTGATTCCGGTATACCCTCTTTTACATTACTGTCCGGTTCTTATTCTTGTTCTTGCGTTTTGTTGTAACTTTTGCAATACTCCCTTACTACACACTCTAAGCATTCCGGTTTACGGGCCTTGCAGACATAGCGGCCATGGAGGATAAGCCAGTGATGGGCAATCGGTACAATCTCTTCGGGGATATGCTTCATCAGCGTCCGTTCTGTTTCGAGAGGTGTCTTGGAGTTATTTGTGAGACCGAGCCGATTGCTCACCCTGAATACATGCGTATCTACGGCCATGGCGGCCTTGTTCCATACCACGGCGAGCATCACGTTGGCGGTTTTCCGCCCCACTCCGGGCAATTTCATGAGATTATCGATATCCGAGGGCATCTCGCCGCTGAATTCTTCCGTCAGCACGCGCGCCGCTTTGATAAGATGGCGCGATTTATTATTGGGAAATGTCACGCTCTTGATATATCCGAACACTTCTTCTTCCGTGGCGGCTGCAAGCGATGCCGGATCCGGGAATCGTTCGAACAGAGCCGGAGTAACCATATTGATGCGTTTGTCGGTGCACTGTGCCGACAATATCACGGCCAATAACAGATGAAACGGAGTGTCATAATGTAACTCCGTTTCAGCTGTAGGCATGCTTTGGCTGAACGCCGAAATCACGCCTTCATATCTCTCTTTTATCGTCATTATCTCGCAGACTCGAATTCGCGGAGGAACCGCACGTCGTTTTCACTGAACATCCGGAGATCCTTCACTTTATATTTAAGATTTGTGATGCGCTCGATACCCATTCCGAATGCATAACCGGTATAGACTTCAGGATCAATTCCGCAAGCTTTCAAAACATTGGGGTCTACCATTCCGCATCCCAATATCTCTACCCAGCCTGTGCCTTTACAGAATGCGCAGCCTTTGCCGCCGCAGATATCGCAACTGATATCCATCTCGGCCGAAGGCTCGGTGAAGGGGAAATATGAGGGACGGAGACGTATCTTTGTCTCTGGTCCGAACATCTGGCGTGCGAATCCGAGCAAAACCTGTTTCAGATCGGCAAAGGAGACATTCTTGTCGATGTAAAGTCCTTCTACCTGATGAAAGAAGCAGTGGGCGCGGGCGGAAATTGCCTCGTTGCGGTAAACACGGCCCGGACAGACTATGCGGATCGGAGGCTGAGTCTTTTCCATCACGCGCGTCTGAACCGACGATGTGTGCGTGCGCAGCAAGATATCGGTGATATTGCGCGATATGAAAAATGTATCCTGCATATCGCGTGCCGGATGGTCGGGCGGGAAATTCAGAGATTCGAAAACATGCCAGTCATCCTCTATCTCGGGACCCTCGGCTATAGTGAACCCCATGCCGGCAAATATTCTCAGCATCTCGTCCTTTACGAGCGAAAGCGGATGACGCGTTCCGAGTTCATAGGGAGTGGCCGTACGCGTAAGATCAAGCTCCTCCATGCCGGCTTCTGATTTCTCGGCAAAGCCCTCTTTCAAGGCGGCGATCTTCTCTGTGGCGAAATTCTTCAAGTCGTTGATTTTCTGACCCACCTCCCGTTTCTGTTCTGCCGGGACATTCCTGAAATCGGCCATCAGCAACGAAATTGCGCCTTTCTTGCTGAGATATTTTATACGAAATTCCTCTACTTCAGCCGGTGTCGTTGCTGTAGCAGAGCTTATCTCCTCTTTTAATGCCTTTATCCTTTCGAGCATAATTGTAGTCTACTTATTTGAATGCAAATTTACAAAAAATTACCCAATTTTATGAAACTTCCACTCCTTTGTTGTTTAATATATAAAATTCTCAAAAAAAATATTGTTGAAATTATGGAAAACAAAGAAACCTGCCGCGCGGGCGGCTTAATATCCTCCTGGGTGCCGGCTCTGCTCATCGGAATCGGTCTCACTCTTCTCGGAGTGTTTATAAGTCAGGGATTCGGCCGTATCTCTTCTAATCAGAGGGTGGTGACCGTGCGCGGTTTATGCGAACGTGAATATGAAGCTAATAAAGTGACCTGGCCGATTGTCAGCAAAGCTGCCGGCGATGATCTTACAGCTCTATATACTCAGGTTGAAACCACCAACAATGCAATCACTTCATTCCTTAAGTCAAATGGTATCTCTGAATCCGAGTATTCGGTGAATGCTCCTAAGGTAGTCGACATGAGGGCTGATTCCTATGGCGGCAACGCTCCCTATCGCTATTCGGTCACTACAGTTGTTGTTGTCACTTCTTCGCAGGTCAAGAAAATCAACGCCCTGATGGAGAAACAGACACAACTCATGCAACAGGGAATCGCCATCGTAGCCGGCGATTATAACTACCAGACGCTCTATGAATTCACAGACCTCAACAAAGTGAAACCGTCAATGATAGCTGACGCCACGAAAAACGCCCGTCAGGCTGCCAACAAATTTGCCGAAGACTCTGAATCGAAACTCGGCAAAATCAAATCGGCCTCTCAGGGCCAGTTCTCCATCGAAGACCGCGACCAATATACTCCTTACATAAAACGTGTGCGCGTAGTATCAACCATTCAGTATTACCTTAAAGATTGATTTTATAACTAAGGCATCGTTCAATAAAAAAGGTCGGCCCGAATCCGGGTCGACCTTTTATCGTCTATAGAAACCTCGCTTACTTGCGGAGGGACTCCTCTTCGGGTGTCAGTTCGGGATCCACTCCCCAGTTCTGCATTGAGAGGCGTTTGTAGTTGTTGTAGCGCCACTGTGCGTTGGCCTTGGCTGCCTTGAAGAGCTCGTCGGCATCCTGTGGGAACATCTTATAGAGTGATGCGAAACGCACTTCTCCTTTCAGGAAATCTTCGAATTTGCTCCAGTCAGGTTCTTTGCTGTCGAGAGAGAACGGGTTCTTCCCTTCAGCCTCGAGAGCGGGATTATATCGCCAGAGGTGCCAGTAGCCGCATTCTACAGCCTCTTTCTCCTCCTCCTGACTCTTGCCCATGCCTTTCTTGATACCATGGTTGATACAGGGTGCGTATGCAATCACGAGCGACGGACCGTCGTAGGCCTCTGCCTCGCGGATAGCTTTCAGCGTCTGGGCATTGTCGGCGCCCATGGCGATCTGAGCTACATATACATATCCGTAGGTCGTAGCGATAAGACCGAGATCCTTTTTACGGATTCTCTTACCGGCTGCGGCAAACTTGGCGATAGCGCCGATCGGCGTCGATTTCGATGACTGACCGCCGGTGTTGGAGTATACCTCTGTGTCGAGCACGAGAATATTCACATTCTTGCCCGATGCAATCACGTGGTCCAGACCGCCGAAACCTATATCGTAGCTTGCACCGTCACCGCCGACAATCCACTGGCTGCGTTTTGTCAGATAGTGGCGGAGATTCACGATTGTGGCGCAATCCTCGCACTTGTCGGAATATTTCCCTGCCTCCTGAGCGAATTCATAGCCCAAGTTATGCGAAAGTTTCGCATCGTCGCGGTTCTCATACCATGCCTTTGCGGCGTCGCGTAGTCCCTGAGGAGCATCTGCGCTGGCTTCGAGTTTCTTGCAGATATCCTCGATGCGGCTGCGCATCTTCTCATAGCCAAGATACATTCCGAGTCCGAACTCACAGAAATCCTCGAACAATGAGTTGGCCCATGCGGGTCCATGTCCGTTTTCATCCGTTGTATAAGGTGTCGAGGGAACCGATCCGGAATAGATCGACGAGCATCCCGTGGCGTTCGCTACTACTTCGTGATTGCCGTAGAGTTGCGAAATGAGCTTCAGATAAGGCGTCTCGCCGCAGCCGGAGCATGCGCCGGAGAACTCGAAGAGGGGCTGTGCGAACTGGCTGTTCTTGGCGTTAAGCGTCACATCAACAAGATCTGCTTTATTCTTGACGTTCTTGATAAGCCAATCCCAGTTCTTCTGCTGGTCGATCTGGCTTTCCTCATGAACCATCTTGAGCGCCTTCTCTCCCTTCTTGCCCGGGCACACATCGGCGCAGTTGCCGCAACCCAGGCAGTCGAGAACGTCAACCTGCTGAACGAAACGCATACCTGCCATCGTCTTGCCTATTGCAGGTATCGAATGCTCCTCGCCGAACGGTGCGGCAGCAGCCTCTTCGGGAGTGAGCACGAACGGACGGATACAGGCATGAGGACAGACGAACGAACATTTGTTACACTGAATACAGTTCTCGGGATTCCACTCGGGCACGAAAGCTGCGACGCCGCGTTTCTCGTAGGCGGCGGTGCCTTGTGTCCACGTGCCGTCGGCGTTGTCGGCAAACGTGCTCACGGGGAGAAGGTCTCCGTCCTGTGCGTTGATGGGATTAACTACATTGGTGATGAATTCGGGTGCATCCGATGCTTTCTTCTCATCATCGGCAAGATTTGCCCACTCGGGGTTAACCTCAAGCTTATGATATTCACCTCCACGGTCAACTGCCGCATAGTTCATGTTCACCACATTCTCACCCTTCTTGCCATAAGACTTCTGGATGAATTTCTTCATCTGCTCTACGGCGAGATCTACCGGTATAACCTCGGTGATACGGAAGAATGCGCTCTGGAGAATGGTATTTGTTCTGTTGCCCAATCCGATTTCCTGAGCTATCTTGGAGGCATTGATATAATATACGGTGATATTGTTCTGCGCGAAATAGCGTTTCACTTTGTTCGGCAGGTTCTTGGCAAGCTCCTCGCCCTCCCAGATCGTATTGAGAAGGAATGTTCCGTTGGGCTGCAGTCCGCGCACAACATCATACATGTGGAGATAAGCCTGAACGTGGCATGCCACGAAATTCGGGGTGTTCACAAGATATGTGGAACGTATCGGGGTGTCGCCGAAGCGGAGATGTGAGCAGGTGAAACCGCCCGATTTCTTCGAATCGTATGCGAAATAAGCCTGACAGTATTTATCGGTGTTCTCGCCGATGATCTTCACGGAGTTCTTGTTGGCGCCGACAGTGCCGTCTGCTCCGAGACCATAAAACTTGGCCTGAAACATTCCCTGGCCGCCTACATTGATTTCGGGACCTACGGGAAGGGAAAGGAACGTAACGTCATCAACGATGCCGATTGTGAAATGATTCTTCGGCTCCGCAAGTTTGAGGTTGTCGTAAACTTCCACAATCTGAGCCGGAGTGGTGTCTTTAGAGCTCAGACCATAGCGTCCGCCGACGATAAGCGGGGCATTCTCCTTGCCATAATAGCAATCTTTCACATCGAGATAGAGAGGCTCGCCATTGGCGCCGGGCTCTTTCGTGCGGTCGAGAACCGCGATCCGTTTGGCTGTGGCGGGAACGGCGGCGAGGAAATGACGTGCCGAGAACGGACGGTAAAGGTGAACGCACACAACACCGACTTTCTCCCCTTTCTCGCGGAGATGGTCGATCGTCTCTTTGATGCATTCCGTAACACTGCCCATGGCGATGATCACTCTCTCGGCCTCGGGATCTCCGTAATAATCGAACAGTCCGTAATTGCGGCCTGTGATCTTATTTATCTCCTTCACATAGTTCTCCACAATCTCGGGGATAGCATCGTAATAACGGTTGCTTGCCTCGCGGTGCTGGAAGAACACATCGGGATTCTCGGCCATTCCGCGAGCCACCGGCTTGTCGGGATTCAGCGCCCTGCGGCGGAAATCGGCAAGTGCTTCGCGGTCAAGAAGCGGAGCGAGATCCTCTTCGCTGAGGGCCTCGATCTTCTGTATCTCATGGGAAGTGCGGAAGCCGTCGAAGAAGTTGATGAACGGAACGCGTCCCTTGATGGCCGACAGATGGGAGACGGCGGAAAGATCCATAACCTCCTGCACGGAGCCTTCGCAGAACATTGCAAAACCTGTCTGACGTGCGGACATCACATCCTGATGGTCGCCGAAAATGCTGAGCGCATGCGATGCAAGTGTTCTTGCCGACACATGGAATACGCAGGGAAGCAGCTCACCCGCAATCTTATACATGTTGGGGATCATCAGCAGAAGGCCCTGCGACGCGGTGTAGGTCGTGGTCAGGGCGCCGGCCTGCAATGAGCCGTGAACGGCACCGGCGGCGCCGGCCTCGCTCTGCATCTCCTGAACAAGTACTGTCTCGCCGAAGATATTTTTTCTTCCGGCCGCCGACCAGTCATCCACATACTCTGCCATCGTCGACGACGGGGTGATGGGATAGATTGCGGCTACTTCGCTAAACATATAGCTGATATGCGCAGCGGCCTGATTACCGTCGCATGTCAGGAATTTTTTAGTTTTGCTCATAGTTATAATCGTATTTATTTTGAGTTATTTCTTTTTACCTGTATCTTTTAAGATTTCCGCCTTTGCGAAATAGCATATTGCATGGAACGCTTCCATCAATATCGATAACCTCTCATAATGAATATGCAAAGTTAACAAATTATCTCCGTTTGAACAACATTATATTATTCGTATGATTCTTTGGACTTACCTATATCAGGCATGAGAAATTTCAGATACAAGCCTTTTTTCACCTTTGATTTTCTTTCCGCGTATCCTCTCGAGGATGTCGCGCGCCTCCGATCCGGGAACGGCGGCAAGGGCATAATGATCGAATATATCTATCTTTCCTATCCCGGATGCCTGCGCACCTCCCTCTTTGATAAGAAATCCGAGAATGTCGCCGCGCGACAGTTTCTCTTTTTTTCCTGCCGAAAAGCGTAGCGTGGAAAAATCGGGAGCCGGAATTTCAGGCGCCTCGGAATCTGGATATAACGTATCGTCGAATTCTATAAATTCGCGAACATCCTCCTTCGGACCGACAAGAACATAGATATCCCCTTCTCTATCCACTCGGGCCGTGCGCCCGTTGCGATGGGTGTGGGCCTCAGATGTGAGCGCCTGATGATAATGGATAATATTCCTCACATTTTCTATATCAAGTCCGCGGGCGGCCAGATCAGTGGCGACAAGCACCGGAAAACTGCCGTTGTTGAAGAGCGCTACCGCCGTTTCGCGCTCCCGCTGGTCAAGCGCTCCGTGATAAAGCACGGCCGGCACGCCATGATCCCTAAGATAGCGGGCCGTACGCTCCGCGCTTTCCCGATGATTCACGAAAACTATGCTGCGCTCGGGTCTCCCCCCTTTCGACAGATGCCGCAGGAGATTGTCAAGCGTCTGCAGTTTGTCGCTGTCGTCGGAATCAACCCGGTGAACACGCATTCTGTGACGCAACTCTTTGTTGTCGGAGAGATAATCGAGTGTTATCGGATTGTCAAGCCTCAGGAAATCAGGAAGAATATCTGCCTTGGTCGCGGAGGTGAGCATTATGCGGCTCACATTTTTCAGTCTCTCAACAATTTTTTTCATCTCTTTCTCAAACCCGAGTTCGAGAGATTTGTCGAACTCATCGAGAACGAGTATCCTCGTTGGCAGAACATCTATGTTGCGGCGGTAGATATGGTCGAGCAATCGTCCCGGCGTGGCAACGATTATGTCGGTTCCGGCCGAAAGGGAGTTCACCTCGTCTTCCACTTTATGACCACCATAAAGCGGGG
>URNY01000040.1 GCA_900549375.1 uncultured Bacteroidales bacterium
GCAAAGCCAACACACAGAATCAATATCTTATAGAGTGTTGCCATACGCAAAGTTAGTAATAATAATCGACATTCGATGTGACAAATGTCCCATTAGAGCATGAAAGTTCAAAACGAGATTATTGCCCGTGCCGCAAAATTAATACAATTCTCGTTAAAACCATTACGTTGCCATGCGTAAAGTGCTTGAACTGAACTGAAAGATTATCCCTTTATAGCGTGATTCTGCTATTGCATCCCCATTTTCCTGCCTTTCCCTTATGTTTTGACTACTATTTAACGGAGTTTGTACCTCGCTTGTTTCACGAATCGGGTATAGTGTTGATTTTCAGTAGTGGTAAGCAATTCCTTGCAAAGACCCATTGAGGCCGGTTATCAATATTTCCGTAATGGCAGAAATATTATATATGGCGACTCAATAATTCTTAAAGATATAGATGTGCAGCATTTTGAGGAGATTGGTGTAGGCAAATACAGGGTCAATGACATGTTGTTTCTCTGGGGTAAACCTTTCCTTAAAGACTCCTTGGATGTAGAAAATGCCAGATTTTATTATCATAGTCGTTTAGCCGCTGACAATAAGAATGTGTATTATGTTCGCAAGCTGCTTGATGACATTGATGCTCCAACATTCCGACAGATAGATGACGATACATTTGAAGATAAGGACTATATCTATACTATAAAAGAAAAAGCTTGTGGAGAGGAATATCCCTTTGTCAAAAAGAAAAAATAGAAGATAGATGAAAAAGTGGCAAAAAATAGTAGGTGTTATAACCTTTGGAGCGATTGGCATTTACGAATTGCTCTTATGTGCCAATACCTATGTGGATTTGAAATATATAATAGAGCCATACGATATTCCTGATATAATCGGTAGGATGTATTTGAGGGCTGATGCATTGTCGGCATCCCTTTGGATTAATTATTTCATAGCACTTGTCCTGTTCATTTGTCTATGGAGGAAAGGAGGAAAGCGATGAAACTGACTGATAAGGAAATAAATGCAATATTAAGCAAAAGCCAAGATGTAAGATATAGTTATTCGCTGAAACGGATTGCGGATAATGATTGCTTATGGATTCTGACAACAAAGGCTGGACATTTTATCAGTATTCAGGAAGAAGGACAGAGTATGCTTCCTATTTGGCCTTTTCAAGAATATGCAGAAAACTATATCTCGGCTTTATCTAAAGACGATGATTACATGACAATAAGATTTAGGCTTGAAAAATTCGCAGATGAACTGGTTGATTCTCTTTGTGAGAATGGAATGTCAATTTGCGTGTTTCCTGTTTCGGATGGAGATAGAGGTAAAATTGTAGGTGTAAATACTTTCGCTGAAGATTTAGCCATTGAACTTGAAAACTATATGTGAAAGTTATAACAGAATTACAAGCTGATTCCACCTCGCCCTCTGTCAATCTTCCAGTCATACCGACCTTCCGCGACATCGCCAACCTCATTGAGTGTGTGGCGATGTTTTATTTCATCAAAGGGCTGTCGGTGTTCCGCATAGCCACAGAGCCATGCGCCGACTGCTTTCTGCTGCTCGGAGGTCTCTCCGTAGCTCCGCATCACGCTCTTGATGTCGGCGGCTTCGGAGAGGAATAAGTTTGCCGCTGCTGGATTCTGTACTTTTCATCGTTGTCAGAGGCCGTTTTTATGCGACATTCGTGAGACCATTGAGCAATGGACACGGCATAATACCCCTAATGTCAGGAATTTTAGCTAACTTTGCATTAGCATAGGCTGTTTGTCGGCCTGCTTTTTAATATGACTAAACGAAACTTTGTATCGACATATAGTCTTTTATGGGTGCTTGTAATAGCTTTTATTACAGGCTCTGTATTTTCATGCACTGACAATTCGGAGTCAGAGAAACGGTTGACGAGTGCGGAGGCACTGATGAATCAGCATCCCGATTCGGCGTTGGTTATTCTGCAAGGCATAGACCGTTCATCCCTCAGTTCGGACAAGGGGAAAGCCCGATATGCGTTGCTGATGTCGCAGGCCCTCGATAAGAACTATATCGACACAACCACCTTTGATATCCTCCAGCCCGCGATTGATTATTACACTGATAAAGGCACTCCCGATGAAAAGCTAAAGACATTCTACTATCAGGGTCGTATCTATCAGAACAAGGGCGATGAAGATAACGCCATGCTTTCTTTCATAAATGCACGGGAAACAACGGGTGTTACCGACACCCTGACACTCGCGCACCTCCTTGTGGCTCAGGGGACATTATATTTAAGACAATATAAGACATCAGATTTTGTGTCGAATAATCTTGAAGCTGCAAAATTATACGGTTCTCTCGGCAAGCATATTCTTGAAATCGACAGCTATGCCAAAGCGTTGAACGGATATGTCATCATGGATGACAAAACGGCGGCAGATAGCGTCATGTCGGTCTGTGTCCCTTTGATAAGAGAATTTCCTGATGGCGAAGCGTCCCTGTTTCCGGCCATGCTGGGGTACACGATAGATTTTTGCTCCCCCGATGAAATAAAAACATTTTTAGACAATTACAAGGACATTGAGTTAGGACACGATGAAATTATGGATTTTGCCCGCGGCTATTCAAAAATCGGAGAGTTAGACAAGGCTTTGGAATTTATTTCATCAATCAGTCCTGCACCAAATACTCCTGATTCTTTGAAATATGCGACGGTAAAACTTGACATTCTTGAAAAACAAGGGAACTATGAGCAAGCATTGAGTTTATATAAGGACTACTCCGCGATGCTTGAACGATACCAGTATGAACTTCTCACCCAAGACTTGCTGTTCGCAGACAAGAAACACCAGCTTGAGGTGGATGTTCTGCAAGAGAGAACACAAAAGGAACGCTTCGTCTGGATTGCGCTCGGCGTCATACTGCTGCTGATAATCATATATCAGATGTGGGTGAGGAAATTGAGGATTGAGCATGAGAATGATTTGCTTAAAATCCAGACCTTGCAGCAAAATCTTTTTGAAAACGGACAAAAACAGAACGAGGCGAAAGAAAGAATCCAAAAATTGTTCCAGTCCCGTTTTCATCTTCTTGACGGACTCGCATCTTCTTACTATGAGTCAAAGGAAACCGGACAGGAACAGAAACGTATATTCGCGGAAGTGAAGGAATCCATCAACAATTTCAGCTCCGATGAAACGATTACGGAACTGACAGAAATTGTCAACGGATACAACAACGGACTGATGGACCGTTTCAGAGCCGATTTCCCGAAATTGTCCCAATCACGCTTCCGGTTCGCCCTTTATCTTTTCTGCGGATTCTCCCTGCCTTCGATCAGTATTTTCGCCGGCATGGAATTAAGGAATGTCTATGTCCATAAATCTCGCCTGAAGTCGCTAATTTCCGGTAGCGACTCTCCATACAAGGCAGAATATCTCCGATATTTTGAGTAATTCGCCTGTATGCAAGGTGATGCAAGAAAATATTTTTGACCTCTATTGATTATCAGCAACTTATAAGAGCAGATGCAAGGTGATGTAGTTTGAGGTGTCCTTGGATTGGAGTAATTTTGCATTGTAAAACAACCAAAAATTACTCATGAAAGAATCCCTCAAATACGGACTCCTGACAGGTCTTGGATATTGCGCGATTGTCGGCGTGATACACCTCGTGGGCCTGTGCATAGGATACATTGCCGGAGGTGTTGACAACTTCCTTTATTCATCGAGGCTCTATATGTATTTTGCGGTCGCCGGATTGTGCGGCTCATTCATCTGCGGTTTCCTTTATCCGATAATTCTGTCGAGATATGTATCACGGTATATGTCGGAATATCCCGATGTCCCGACTCACTATATAAAGGAGATTAGTCGCGGGAAACTATTGTCAAACTATTATCATATCATTGCTCTGGTATGTATAATCTGCGGCGTCGGGTTCCTGCACTCGATTGACAGATTTCCCCTGTTGGTGTGCGTTCTTTTGTCTGGTGGCTTATTATTCCTGTTCTTATACATCAAGAATAAAAAACGCTATCAAAACATATAAATCATTTAAGATAAACCGTAAATAGTATGATAACGAGAAAACTATTATTAACCGCTGTGTTCGGAGTAGGCGCACTCCTTGTCGGGTGTAGCGATGACAATACAGTTTTCAATGAGCCGGAAGTGATCAGAGCATACGAAACTGATGCGCAGGTAATGGCTCAGTTTGTAGAAGTTGACCGAACTACTGGCACTTATGTTCTTAACCCGGATAAGAAGGTGACAGCCTCCGATTATATACTCAATCGAAGCAGGGAAGAACTTATGGCTGTTAACCAGATTAACAGAAATAGTTTCATCAAAGAAATGGAGGCTGTAAACCGCCAACTTTCGGCAGCAAAACGTTCCGGAATGGCAAGTGCCTTTGTTTACTCCACACAGACATCAAACCTCGTTATTGATGGCAATGATGATGATTCATTCCAGATCGCAAAACTTGACGATAATGCTAATTGTTTGAGTCGAGTTGCCTCTTTGACTTTAGAGAATGGCAAAAACCGGAGTACCAGTTTCTTCACTCATTCAGACATGACAATGACCGTTAATTCCGGAAGCGGCTCTATATTCTATTGTGCGCAGGTATCGCTGGGAGATCAGAGCAATGAAAATGCCGAGATTGTCTTCATATCGGGTGTAAAATCTGTTATCCCTGATCATTCCTATCTGCTTATCGCACCGGCAATACTTGACGGAAATAAAACCATAAGCGGAATAGCATTAATCGGCGATGGCAATGTAACTGTTTCTATTGCATTATGAAGCTTTTGAATTATCTTACATTGACTTTGGTTACATTCGTTCTCGTTTCATGTGAGGAACGAACCGGTTATTATACCAATGAGCAGCAAGAAATAATTGCGAAACTGACTGCGAATGAATGGAGATTGGCCTATGAACATATCCCAAACTTTGAACCTGATGAACTTCAAGAAGAAGGATGGGTATATAAATTCAATGCTAATGGCACAGGTTCATTCAAATGGATGAAATGGGAAGACGGAAGTATCAATGACGAACCTACATATTTTCATTGGACTTTCACAACTGATAATTTCAATGTAATATACATTGACAAAACGGAGAGGTTCTTTTTGATAGATAAACTGACAGCAAAAGAATTATGGGTTTATAACTCATATCAAGACCCTGTATTGTATCCAAATGCCGATGAAGTGTTTTGGAAATTTATAGCACAATGATTTGGTTATACTTAGAATGACAGTATTAAACGTAAAGAAAAGGAGAGAAGTATATATCGAATTTTGTCATTGTCGAATCCGATAGCCTTGCGACAATAAGCAAAAGCGACGAACAAATAGGTCACTTATGAATAACCGTATCATTACAACAATATACTGCGCCATTATTACAATAGCGGCGATAGCGCAGACCGAATCGCCCGACAGCGTAAAGACACGAGAACTTGACGAGGTGGTTGTCGAAGCCCAGATGCAGCGCACTAACGCTACATCTTCAACATATACTCCGACCACAAGACAGAAATCGTCCGCGCAAAACGCCATTGACCTTTTGCGACAGCTCGCCATTCCGCAAATCAACATCAATCTTGTTGACAATGCGGTTACGACACCAAGCGGTCAGAATGTCGCGGTCTATATCAACTATATCCCTGCATCGGCAGAGGAAATCGAGGGCATTATGACATCTGATGTGCGGCGTGTCGAATATCTCGATTTTCCTACCGACCCTCGTTTTCAGGGCAACGAGCATGTAGTCAATTTCATCATGCAGAAATACGAATACGGCGGCTATACCAAAGCGATGGTAAATGAAAATTTCCTTGTGGGAAAACTGTCAAGCCGTGCTTCGATATATTCAAAGTTCGCATATAAGCGAATGACATACGATTTATATGCCGGTGCATCGAACCACGACATCAAACATTCAGGTACGTCAACCATTGGGAACTATGCTCTTGGAAACGCTGACGGCGAGCCTTATCTTATCACGCGAAACGAAATATTCGACAATTCTCATTTCAAGTATAACCAGTACCCGGTTACGTTCAGAGCCATATACGATTCTGACAAAGTGCAGATAGCAAACACTGTCGGCTTTAACTTCGACCAGTCACCGACGGCTGAAACTTCCGGCAAGCTGTCGTTTGTACCCCGACAGGCAGAAGACTACTCATACAGCAGATACGAACCTTACACCAGCCGCTATCTTGTATGGTCAGGCAATTACTATTTCATTCTGCCCCGAAATTTCCATCTGAGCGTTTCGCCCAGCATAAATTACGGACACACCAACAACAATTACCGCTATCAGACATCAGCAACCGATGCCATAGTAAATGACTCCAAGGAAAATGTATGGCAGTTCAGGGGAAGCGCCACTCTTTACAAGATATTCACAGACAGACAAAACGGCTTCTTCCGCGCTTATTACGGTTCCACTTCCAATGATGTGAGCTATTTAGGCACATCTCTTTACGACAATGATTTTCTCGACACATACGCCGGGGCTGCACTCGGTTATAACTTTTCCGACAATCAATGGAATGTCAGTGCTGATGTTGCCCTGCAATGGGAGAAGAACAAAATCAACGACCAATCCGTTTCAGAAATTTATCCTCTTGTAAATGTATCAGCCGGATTTTCTCCCTCGCAGAAACATTCTTTCCGCGCATACTTCCATTTCGGCGCGAACTATCCCGGTGCAAGCGAGAAAACGCCGAATATATTACAACAGAACGAGCTGATGTACTATACCGGCAATCCCGAAATCGGACTTTCCAGACAGGTTACATTCAATCTGTCTTACAACTGGATGCCGTCAAACAAATTCTCGGCTTCAGCTTTTGCCCAATACTTCGGAGAGTACAACCTGTATGTGCCCGTTTACAAGCCATACAATGACGGTGCAGCTCTGCTTCGTGGATTTGAAACCGATGGCGACTACAATCGCACTCAAATCGGAATGTCGTTTAATTACAAACTGTTGAGCGGCAATTTGCAACTTGCCGCCTCACCCTCAATTTCATTCTATCGTATGACTGGACTGTTTGACATTAGTCGAAGTCCGTTCACTTGCAACACATCGGCTACATATTATCTTGGTAACTTCTACTTTCAGGCATCATATCAGACAAGAAACCTTACTGTGCAGGGCAACCGTGGAGTAATATATAAAGACCGTGATTTCTACCAGATACTCGCAGGGTGGAGCCGGGCGAACTGGAATATTCGGGTAAGCTCCATGAATATTTTCCGCAACGACTGGCTGTGCGCCACTAATACATTAGATGCTCCTTTATACTCAGAAACGCGCTTTGTCGATGGTAACAATTTTCATCGCCGACTCAACTTGTCTGTAACATACACGTTCGGATATGGTAAGAAAGTGCAGCGAGGTAACGAAGTCGGCGAACAGTCAGGTGCAAGTTCAGCTATTATGAAATAATCCACACCAATATTAACGGTATTAATAACATAAAAATAACTTAAAATGAGAAAAGTCGGCACATTAGCTTGTCTCATATCAAGTGTTATAAGCATTAATGCTCAAATCATTGAAACAGGAGAATCTAATCCTGTATGGGGTGTGCGTGCTGCCTTTGATGTAAATCTGCCGGGAAAGGTGCATGGCAATGTGATAGATGATCGAATGTTCCGCAATGGTACAGGTGGAACATTCGGCGCTGTCTGTAATATCTTTCTTAGAAACAAATTCTATCTTGAGCCAGCCGTTTCATTATTTTATGACACTTACTCCTATAAATATAAAGGAGTAACAATTACTGGAATAGATTTTGAAGAAAGCAATCCAACAGTATATAAGTTTGGCATCCGTATCCCGGTAGTCGTAGGATATAGCATCTACTTAACCGACCGAATTTCTATTGCTCCATTCACTGGACCGGAAATGAGCTATTCTTTTGCCGGGGCAATAAAGGTACATGACAAGGAAAAGTTGGGAATTGATGATACATCACTATTCGGAAAGTTCGGTAACCAACGCCGTTTTGAATGTGGCTGGAAAATAGGTATCGCTTTCTTTACAGGTTTGTGGAGTTTTAATATTGATGGTACAATAGGGATGACAAATCTTATGACCAACGGTACAAGATTCCACGAAAACCGTGGAAGTGTGAGCGTTACACGATATTTTTAATTACTATTCTTCAACAATACATTATGCGAAAAGTTCTTTTATATCTTTTGATAACATTATCTTTAGTGACAAGTAAAGCTCAGTCATACGACGAGCGACTTGCTGCTGCAATGAACTCAGGTGACTGGTTTGCGTTGGACTCCATATACAATGCAACACCCAAAGACTCAATATCCGATTTTATTGAGGTATATTCGCGATGCTTGATTGGCAACCGTCTTAATCGTCCCGATGTTTCTATACCGGCATTTACCGAATTATTCAATAATCAAGCATCACAACTTGACTTGAACAATATCCTGAATTCAGCAATGATGTTTGCGATGGATTTAGGCAGAACCGGGGATAATGCAACGGCAGGAGCCGTAATAAACTCAGTGCTTAACAGCACAAAGCAGTATCTGGATTCTGCGACAATCAATACATTTCAACAGCAGATCAATCAGTATACGGCCTTATCTCATTATAGCCCATATACTATAAAATTCGAGTCTGAAAATGGGAATATTCCATTTACGATAGCCTCTGTCGGTAAAGAAGGACACGAATCCGTGTTGATGCGCCTTACTGATTCCTATATCAATGGAATGAAAACAGATATAACTTTTGATACCGGAGCTGCTATGAATATCATTTCGGATTCATTAGCCCGCAAATTCAATCTCATTCCGCTTAATGATAGTGGCAATGTGACAGGTATTGGGCAGGCTTCAGGTAAGTTGGCAATAGCCAAAGAGCTTAAAATAGGCAACATAAGTATTACTGATGTTCCGTTTTTGGTGATAGATATAACTTCTAATAACGAGGAAGCGGATAAGTTTATGGACTGTTTCAATATTGTGGTAGGTAGTGAACTGATGCTTCGTCTTAAAGATTTGACGCTTGATTTTGTAGATAGACACATCTGCATCCCTGCAAATCCTCCCTGCAAAACTGACATTCCTTCAAATATTTGTTTTTCCTCTCAAATGAATTTATTGACAAATGGAGTCATTCACAATAATCCAATGCTGATGTGCATTGATTCCGGCGATGCTTCTTTTGGTTCATTAGGAAGCAATTTCTATGATAGAAACAAAGATTTTATTACATCAAATTTTAAGACGGACACTATCCGTACAGCAGGTATTGGTGGAGTACATTTGTCAGAATGTTATGAAATGTCAGGTCTGAAACTCACACTTGGCAACAATTCAGTTGTTATTCCCAATATAATTGTGTTATTGCAAGACTCTCCTAATGGTTATGACTGCAATTTAGGATTAAAGACGTTAATGCTTTTTGATAAAATAAGGTTTAACCTTGTAGATTTTGTGCTGACAACAGAACCTTCTCAGTGCAACTCAGTCGATTGTCTCAAATGAGGTAGTATTATATACAGCCCAATTTCAACAAACTTAATCCGTGTAATATATTAAGAAGAAATTATCATTAGCAGTAACTGATATACTATGACGCTAAAGAATATTAAAGTTATATGAAAAAATTTTGCTTACTGATATTCACGTTGCTTATCTTTTGGGTAAGTGCTTGCGATGATGATGCTCCAGACTATTCTGATACCAAACTAATCAAAGGTCAATGGCAATTAGTTGAGGACGGGAGCAATGGTAATCCGCTTATATACCGTTTTACTACCGACAGCGAAAACACTTGGTCATGGGGTGGACTCGTCACATATTATCTTTTACCTGACGGAACAGCCGATTTCTATAAGAGATATACATGGCACGTTTCAGATCCTGCAAATGAAGAAGACGGAAAACCGCGTCTTGAACTCACTTGGTATGACGCTCCAGACAGTGACAATTTATGGGATGCTACGGAATATTATATCGTCGTAAAATTGACACCGACGGAAATGTGGCTGAAGCCACACCAGAAAGGTGTCCCCGATGACATCAAGAAATTCATCCGGCGCAATGATCTCCCCATACCCTCACTACAATTCCCCAACCCGTAAACAGTTTTTTCATACAAAACTCCGGCCCTCGGCAATCGTTGCCGGGGGCTATTGATGAAATAGAAATCCAAAATGAAATACAATATGTTTAACCCAATCAACAACAGACATGAACAAAGTTCTTATCGTTGATGCCTCCGAATCCGACCGTCGGCTTATGTCGGGCTTGCTTGTCAAGCACGGCTATGAGCCGATAGCTGTCGAGAGCATGGAGGCGGCAAAGGAAGAGGTGGCGAAACTGCCACCGGGGGCGGTCGTAGTCGCGGCGATGAAATTCACCGGCGGCACGGCACAGGAGTTAATAAACTGGCAAAAGCGTGAGGGATACAAATTCCCAGTCATTGCCATAGTGGACAATTTTAACGCCGTGGATCTTCTCTCGGTGATGCGCGATGGCGGTGCCGTGGATGTTATCCAGCGACCGGCTATCGACAAGCAGCTCATTGAAACCGTCGGCAAGTATGCCAAGCCGGAAAGCGTTGTGATTCAGCTTGACAATACGCTGATTCCACGACGGAGCGCGAAGTTCAAAGAGATTGAACAAGCTATCGGACGCATAGCCCAAACAAACGCCAACTGCATCATATTCGGCGAAAGCGGCATGGGCAAGGAACAGATTGCACGGCAAATCTATCTCCAAAGTTCCCGGACGCAGAAGCCTATAACGGTAATCGAGGCCGGAGGCGCGGAGCTGGTAGGTCTGCACGACCCCAAATCCGACCGTAACGAGATGTATAACCGCATCAAGAGCTACTTTCAGAACGCCGCAGGAGGTACAATCATCCTGAAGAATATCCAGCTTCTCAATTTTGAGAAACAGTCGGTGTTCCTGCACATTCTTTCGGAGGAGCATCCAGATGTGAGGATGATATGCACTGCCAATGGCACACTGATGAAGATGCTTACCGAGGAAGATTTCCGCGACAACCTTTTCTATATGTTGCGCCAGTCTGGAATAACAGTGCCGCCGCTGCGCGAAATGACCGAGGACATTCCGGACATTGCAGATTATCTTCTCGCAATATATGCACATAAGACATCCCAGACAAGAAAGCGGCTCGACGCATCGGCAATCAAGGCTCTGAAACTCTATCCCTGGCCCGGCAACATACGCGAACTGAAAGACACTATTCTCATGGCTGCCTTCCATGCCGACGGCGATACCATCTCGGCAGACGATCTCGTTTTCAGCGACATCCAGCCGGAAACAGCCGAAGACCTGACACACCGCAATCCGAAAGCTGAGAAAGACCGCATCATAAGGGCCTATATCCGTGCGGGCACATGGAGAGGTGCCGCGAAACTGCTGGATGTGTCCGAAAAGACACTGATTCAGCTCCGTAAAAAGCACCATATCAACCGCGACGGAGAAATTGAGGCTTGACAACCTCATGAAAATTTGCTAACTTTGCAGTCGCAAAATAGCAAATAATATCGGCTGAAGAGTCAGCCGTGTCAAAATATAGGATAACATAGTTCCGCAACTGTTTCTGATGAAAATCTGGACAATTTGAATCGAAAGAAGACATTGTGTGATACTGTGCTATGCTTACTGCATAGCGCGTAGTCACCATTTTTCTTTCAAGGCAAGTCCAGAAGCCGTCATCAGAAAATGTACTGATTACGCGCTATTTTTTTGTCTTGGTCTAATCCATTTATAGCACTCAAATCCTTTACCTTTGGAAAAACACGGTTGGTTGTTCGCCAACAGTCAAGATTTAACATCACTATTATTCTATTATTGAAAGGCGCATTATTTCAGCTTGTTACAACTTTAACACTCCTTAAATCGCCCTTTCTAAAATCCAGTCGGTTATAATTGCAAACGAGGCGCAATCCTCGACAAGTCTAACTCAAAACATATATAACCGTATGGAAGGAACAACTCCCCCAAACATCACGGGCTTCAGCAGGAAGCCCAGAAACAGAAAGCACATCAACGGGCGCAAGGCAGCAACCCGCAAGTCCAGCTTCAATCCGTTTGCCGATATGCCTCACGAGGCGAAGGTGTGGATGTTAGGCTCTATGTTTCTCATCGTCGCCGCCAAGTTGCTCGGACCAGTTATCGGATTCGAGGTTCCGGAAACCCGCAACGCTGATGCAGTCACCGACTGAGCCCATGCAACAGAACGACACGCACGAGGCGGACTTCAAGACCGCTGCAAACGCATACGTTTCACTTGTGGAGCAGCGCGCCAGAAGCCCCGGCCGGTACCCGACGGGAAACAGACCGCGATTATACTTTCGCGGAGAGCCGATTATCCTTCTCGAAGACATCGTTACCGGGCTTGATGTCAGCGAGAAAACAATAAGACGCTACCGCGACGCAGGAAAAATCAAGGTTTACGAGAGCATAGAGGGCAACATCAAGTTTGTGCTTCAATGCGACTTCGACAGGTTTCTCGAAAACTCCTTCATCAGTTCGTCCCATCCAGACTATAAGACTGTGAAGAAGAAATCAACCAACGGCGGAAACGCCAACCACACTACCACTAAATCATAATTCTTTATGGATCAAACTCCCGACCAGCAGGAAGTGCTGATCGCCCGCGACAACACAAGCGGGCAGGTGGGAGCAGTCGTAGGGCAGAATCCCGACGGCACTCCCCAGATGGCGGATGTCAAATCGACGCCATTAAGCGAACTGATAAAGTTCAACAAAGGGCAGAACCCCCTCGAAGCGTTCATGTCGAATTTCATGCGGCAGGCCAAGAACCCCACGCTGTTCAGCTTCTTCAGATTGCAGGAAGACAAATACGAGCTTGTAGGCCCCGCAATGGCGGACATAATCAAGAATCCCGGCGACAATGCCGAAATGCTCAAACCTTACGAGGTGGAGTTGAAAGCTCCCGCCCAGGCAGAAAAGCAGGAACAGGCTCCGGCTCAGACACAACAGCCGCAGCAAAATGAGACGCCCGGCATCAAGCAGCCGCCTATCGACCGCGACCGCATCGACTGGGTCAAAATAGAACAGCAGTGGGGCATAAAGCGCGACGACCTTGAAAAATCAGGGGCACTCGACCAGATGGTATATAACCACAAGTCGCCGCAGCTATTCACAGTAACGCCCCGTTTCGGCGACGAGACATTCTCGCTTCAGGCCAAACTCTCGTTTCGCTCCAACCCCGACGGCTCATATTCACTCGTGCCTCACTTCATCCGCAATGAGCCGCAGCTCGATCAGGAATTCAAGGGCTACACATTCACAAAGGAGGACAAGGCGGAACTCCGCAAGACCGGCAACCTCGGCAAAGTCGTTGAACTCGCCGACCCCAAAACCGGGGAAATGAAAAAATGCCTCGTGAGCATCGACAGGCTCACCAATGAGATAGAGGCCGTGACGGTGGATAAAATCTACATCAAGCCCAAAGTCGCCAATATCAGCCTCGATATGCAGGCCATCGGCATACTCAAAAACGGCGGCATGATACGCGAGCAGCACGTGGAACTCCCCAACGGTGCCAAATTCACCGCCGACCTGCAATACAACGCAGCGAAACGCGACATCGTGTTCGTCAATTCCGATGTTTACCGCCAGAAGCAGGAACAGAACAGTTCCCAGCAACAGCAAGTCCGGGATTCATGGCACAATCCCGACGGCTCCGTCAAGCGCCTCGAACACTGGTGCAAGCTGCCGCTGAACGAACAGCAGCAGGCCGATTACCTCGCAGGCAAGAAAGTCCTCGTAGGCGAGACCAAGGACAAATTCGGCAATGACTGCACCGTCTATTTCCAGTACAATCCCGAAAAGCGTCAGCCTGAGACCACGCGGGTATATCCCGACCGCGACAAGGTCGTGGGCATCGCCGAGGAAAGCAAGACCCAGTATGCCGTGAACAATAACGGAGCGACCAACGAGGCGACCAAGAACGTGCAGGAGCCACTCCAGCGCGGGCAGACCGCCCCGAAGGACGAAAACCAGCAGAGGCAGCAGCGTAAGCCCAGAGGCCCGAAGCCTTGACCGCCACTCACCGCGCATATTCCACAATCAGTTTTATACTGCGATTCACCCGACATGATTGCCGCCGCATAGCCGCGATTCCAACCACTATGTCCACACCAAAGCTATAAGTATCCCAACCTGCGGCCAACCGTGTCAACCCAGACACAACTATCCCCAAGTCACGGGGATGGGCGACCGTCCCCGTGACTTTCATAAAATCACCCCTAAACCCACATTAAATTTATGATTCTTATTATCTGCGAGAACATTCTCGCCACCAAGACCGTCGCCCTTTCTCTGGGCGCGAACACCGAAGCCGCCAACGGCATCTACACATCCGACACCGTCACCGTAGCCAACATACCGCCTCGTTTCATACGCCAGACTCCGCTGTGCGAACTGGCCGAGGGAGAATATCCCTTCATGCCCGACAAGTTCCGTATGTCGGTGACGATGAAAGAGCTGGAGCGACAGCTCAAACCCCTGTTCCGTGCAGCCGGTGAAGTGGTGTTCGCCTCCGACGGCGGAGCCGACGCACAGGCACGCTTCTTCAACATCTGCCGCCATTTCCGTGTCGGATGTCCCCGCAGCAGAATGTGGCTCACGCGCCTCAGCTACGGCGCCATACGCGGAGCCTTCCATTTCCGCGAGTCCGGGCGACACCTGCACCGCCTCGCACAGACCGGCCTTGTGTCGAAAGGCATGGATCTGATGTTCACATACAACATCAACCAGACATTTCTCCATATCGGACTGCCCGAATACGACCTTACCCGTCAGGAGGCAATCGCCCTTGACTATGTGGGCGACCTTACCGGCCGTTTCGACAGTTTCAACGGAATTCCTGACGGACATTCAATCCGCGTCAATGTCAACGGCGGCGAAGGATTTGAATCCGAAGCTGTCTGGGAAGCCGAGGAAGACGCTCTTGCAGTTGCCGACGAAATCCCTGTCGGTGAGACGGTATCGGCCACGCTGACGGTTGATGAGACCGACCGTTTCAATATCCGTTTCCACACGCTGCTCACGCTCCAGATGGACGCCTTCAACAATCTCGGCTTCATGCCCGCCCAGACTCTCAGACTGGCACAGAGCCTTTATGACAGGGGGCTTATCTCGTCGCCACTGACACGTTGCTCACACCTTCCCGAAAAGCTCCGTGGACATATCCAGACGGTATTCCCCGACACGCCCGGTTACCGCTGGGGCGAGAACGACGCGACCATTGACCACCACGCGATAATCACCCTTCGCGCTATAGACCAGGAACTGCCCGAAAAGGAGAAGCAGCTCTACTGGCTCATATTCAACCGCATGAAGGCGGTTGTGGAGCAACAGCCGAGCCGCAAGTATGCCACCGTCGAGTTCAAGATAGGCGAAGCCGTGTTCTACCGCCGGTGGGAGCTTACCGGAGAGGCGTATGCAGTGACCGAGACGGGCACGTTCCAGACAGGCGTTACAATCGCAGACGCGGCGGTATATCCCTGCGATGCCCCGGTAGCCGAATCCAACGCCTTCACCGATGTGATGTGCGCCGTGACCTCAAAAGCGGAGTATGTCGATGAGATGATGCACACCAACGTGCCGTACACACTGGAAACCGGCGACTACGGCAGCGCACTGGACAGCCTCATACGCAAGGGACTCGTCACTCTTGACGGCAACGATGTGTATCTCTCGCCCGAAGGTCAGTATGTCTATGACGAATTTGCCGGCCGCGAGTTCGCCGAGATGCTGCTCACATGGCAGTTCGAGGCCAACAACCTCTACCAAGGCGACCAGTCCGGACGCTCGGTAATCGAGGACTTCTCAGGTTCCCTGCTGTGCATGATAGAGACAATCGACCCCGAAGCCGGAGAGTAAAACGCTGCAATCCGCTGTAAATCGCATTTCTATCAAAAATAACCGGCCCAACATAGCCGAAAATCGGATAGAAATCACTAACTTTGCCACTGAATCGCAGTCATAAATTTTATTTTTGATTGTGGATTTAGTGGTGAGGCAGCGGGAGGGATACCCGCTGCCTTTTTACAGTTTTATCCACACCACCACTAAATCCACTGAATTTTATGTCAGAATTTATCCAGATTGAAAGGTCTGTATTGGAGGAGATTCTCGATCGGACTGCCTATCTGCGCAAGATAATAACGGGTCTTTACGAGCGAGTGCGCAACAAAGAGCCTGATGATTGGCTTACGCTGGAACAGCTTTGCGAGTTTCTCAATATCTCTCCTTCAAAAGCACGTTCTCTTAAGAAAAGCGGACGTATAGGATTTGTAAAAAGCGGCAAAAGTTATCTGTATCTCGCCGATGATGCTTTTCGCCTTCTTAAACGAGTAGAAGCTATTTCTGATGAAGGACACCATTCGTAAATGCGATATTGAGAATTTCTATGCCGACAGTCTGGCGATACTTGAACTTGTAGAAAGACTGAGCGAAGGAATCCAGCCATTATTTCTGGGCAAAAGATTCTATACTGATGCCCAACTCGCAGATAAACTCAATATTTCAAGACGTACCTTGCAGGAATATCGTGATAGCGGACTGATAGCCTATTATCGGCTTGACGGCAAGATACTATATGCTGATGACGATGTGGAAATATTTTTGAAATCCACCTATAGACCCAGATACTGAACATGAGACGCGGCCACCGGATTTTCCGATGACCGCGTTTCTGTTTCGGATGGTGGTTGTCAGACGATTTGAAGAGTATTGAACTTGCTTCGCATCGTAGCCATACCATCATAGACAGCTTGGTCTTGCATCTTTGCGTAGATTTGCGTTGTCTTGATATCGCTGTGACCGAGCATCTTGGAGATAACCTCGATTGATACGTTGTTGCATAGCGACATCGAGGCGAATGTGTGGCGGGCAACGTGAGTTGTGAGATGCTTCTTTATTCTTGCCAGATCAGCAATCTCTTTGAGATATGCGTTCATTTTCTGGTTGGTTATCACGGGCATTACCACCCCCTTTTCCTTGACTACGGGATGCTCGGCATATTTGAGAATGAGCTGACGGGGCACCTCCAGCATGGGCACGATGCACATCTCTCCTGTCTTTGCGCGGGCTTTGCGTATCCATGTGTTGCCCTTATCGTCATCTTGTATATCGTCGTATGTAAGGGCTTTCATGTCGCAGAACGCAAGTCCTGTGAAGCAGCAGAACACGAAAGTGTCGCGTACTATCTCCAGACGGGGCAACTCTTTCAGGTCAAGTTCCATTATGACCTTGAGTTCGGCTTCAGTCAGAAACTGACGCTCGCTGTATGTGCGCTGATACTTTTTCCCGATGAACGGGTCATGGGAGATCCACTTGTGTGCCAGCGCATACTGCAACACATTTTTCACACAGCGCAGATAACGGACGGCTGCATTGTTGGCGCATCCTTTCTTCATGCGTAGAAAATGCTCGAAATCATCAAGCATACCGGATGTTACCTCCTTTATAGGGAGGTCGGGGACATTGTATTGGAGCTGGAAGAAATCCTCCAGATAGTCAGCGCAGCGCGTCCAGCGCTGATAGGTAGGTTTAACTATGTCGCCACGGTCGAGTTCCTCCTTGCGTTTTTCGTTTGCCTCGCGGAACACCTCACACATCATCTTAGGTTTTTCCATAGTGCCGAGATAATGGGCTTTAAGGATTGCGGGATTGACCAGCTTATTCTCGCGGATTAGCATATTGTGGATTTCACAGAAACGGGCACGCACAATTTCGAGGAATTTGTTAAGTTCCTTGTCGCGGCGCGATGTGCCGTCGCTCATGTTGCGTTTCTGGTTCCAGTGCTTTGGATTCACGGAACGGCCAATTGTAAACTCGGTCATCTGCCCGCCGACCGAGATGCGGGCGTAAAGCGGATATTCGCTCTTGTCGGTCTTTGGCTTTCTGGCGTAGAAAGTCAGGGTGAAATAAGAATCGGATGTCATTTCTCTGTGGGTTTAATGGTTATATAAATATAATCATTTTTACCGACATATCAAAACTGAGAAAAGCATCTAATATCGCAATACAAGTCATTTAGGATACTCACGCCCTATATGTGTGCAAACCGTGAGTCCGGCTCACAGATTAAAATGGCGCAAAGCGCGGCAATCAGTGTCATGGAGTGAATTTAGGCAGGATTTATAGTTAAAGAATATTTCAAGAGTTAAAGAGTGTTTACAAACTCTGAAAATTGCGACCCCAACCGGGCCGAAGGTTCCATCCTCCGTTCAAAACCCCACTTTGAGTGGCTTGATTTAGGGCTAAAAGCCGCTATATCAGCCGACTCACTGACGATTCCCGCCAACCGTGAGTCGAATTACTCACAAATGTGAGTACTCACTAATGACTCACTCACAGCCTCTGTATTCTGCGCAAATCTGAAATTTTGGCAAATTAAAAAAGCACTGAAAATCAAGTGATTTCAGTGCTTTGCGGCGATTTGCCATTTTGTCTTGTGACCCCGGTGGGGCTCGAACCCACGACCCAATGATTAAGAGTCATTTGCTCTACCAACTGAGCCACGGAGTCATTGCGCTGGAGTTCGAATGC
>URNY01000041.1 GCA_900549375.1 uncultured Bacteroidales bacterium
AGGATGGCACGGTGACTGTCGTTTCTATCGATGGCAAGGTGCTGCTCCGCAACGCTCCCGCCGATGCAGTCAACGGCCTCGAGAACGGCCTCTACATCGTCAACGGCAAGAAGGTGCTCGTTAAGAAATAATCATCTTTCCTGACATCATGACATTCTGAGAGGTTGTGTCATAATTGACACACCTCTCCTGTTTATCAGCAGATTGCGACATGCTTCAAACCTTCCGTTTGCCACATGCCTGAGGCATGTCCCTACATGCGCGGCAAGACCGAAATTAATTTATGTGAAAAATATAAACTTTATATAAATTTTGATTACCTTTGCATCTGAGAAAGAATGAATTCATCTACATATTCTTTATAATTCCATTCATATGCGGAGTAATTCTTTCCCATTCACTTATTGATTAACCTTTCACTTATGATTCGCAAATCCATATCGGTATTGATTCTGGGTCTCGCAGCATTCGGCTTGAACGCTGCCCCGATTTCGCCGGAGGCGGCGCTGGCCCGTCTCGGCGGCAACGCCGCCAAGATGGCGGCCAAAGATGCGGGCAAGGCGCTACGCCCCGTCCACACGGCTCTCACAGCCGAGGGCTCTCCCGCGGTTTATATATTCAACAGAGGAAACAACGGGGGCTATATGCTCCTCGCGGCCGATGACCTCGCCTATCCCCTTCTCGGCTATTCCGACAGCGGCTCGTTCGACGCTTCGGAAATGCCTCCTCAGATGAAATGGTGGCTCGAGGAATATGGCCGCCAGATCGAGTTCGCCTCAAAGAAAGGGGTATCGCCCCTTCAGACCGCCATGCGCTCCCCCATGGCAACCGCTCGTGAGGCCATAGCCCCGCAACTCAAAACCAAGTGGGACCAGACAGCGCCTTTCAACGATCAATGTCCCAAATATGGCACGGAGCGCCTCTACACCGGCTGCGTGGCCACCTCAATGGCTCAGGTGATGAAATACTGGAATTATCCGGAAGTGGGTCAAGGCTCTATAAGCTATGACAGCCCCAGCCTCGGCAAACGCCTTGAGATGAATTTCGCCCGACGCAATTTCGACTGGGCTCAGATGGCCGACAGCTATGCTCCCGGCTCCTACACCGATGCCCAGGCGCAGGCCGTGGCCTATCTGATGAAAGCCGCCGGCTATTCGGTGAAGATGGACTATGCCACCGACGCTTCCGGCGCGCTGGCGATGAACATCAGCAACGCTCTTGTGAAATATTTCAAGTATGATCCCAACATCCGCTACGACCTGCGCATGTATCACAACTCCACCGAATGGGAGCAGCTGATCTACGACAATCTGAAGAACGTGGGTCCCGTGCTCTATGGGGGCGGCTCATACTTGGGGGGCGGCCACTCTTTCGTGTGCGACGGTTATGACGGCAACGGCCTTTTCCATTTCAACTGGGGATGGAGCGGCATGAGCGACGGCTATTTCTCGCTCGACGCACTTAATCCCGGCTCTCTCGGCGCCGGCGGCGGCGCGGGCGGCGGCTACAACTTCACGCAGGACGCCGTGCTCGGCATACAACCTCCGACAGGGAAGCCGGCCGAGGTGCGCCCGCTGCAGCTCGCCCAGATGGGATCGCTCACGGCCGATGTGGAGAACGACTCCATCAAATTCGCTCTCTTCGGCGAGGCCGACGGTATGTGGGTGAACTATAACCCCGTGACAATGAAAGTGAAATTCGGAGCTATCTTCGAGCCTCAGGGCAACACCCCGGGCACTACCGTGGTCAAGGAGATAAGCAAAGCCGTACCTTCCATCGATCCCGGCTACGGTTCGAGTCCGAACCAGCTCAAGACAGCCATCAAGCTTCCGATCGACGGACTCTCCGACGGCACATATAAAGTGACGATAGCCACTCTGCTCACCGATGAGGATGGCGCCGAGTGGACTCCCGTGAAACCCTGCTATGGATATTACAACTTCGTGACCGTCAAGAAGCAGGGACAGGTCTATACCACCGACAGCAATCCGATTGTGACGCTCGATATCCTCGACGTGCAGATGACCGAGGAGATCTATTACGGCGGCCTCACCAAGGTGAAGATGAAGATAAGCAACGACAGCGACCTCGAGCTCTCGCGCGGTTTCGCTCCTGCGCTCTTCAAAGACGGCTATGCATATTTCCTCGGCGAAAGCCAGTTCATCACGGTTGCGCCCCATAGCGAAGTGGAGCATGAATGGGTTACATCACTGACTCTTCTCCAGAAAATCCAGGGTATAGCGGTCGACACGGACTTCGAGCTCGTGGTGTTCGACGAATCGACATATAATTTCTTCCGCCTCGGCAACGGCAAGACCGTGACGATGCATCCCAATCCCGGATTGCCGCGCATCATCCAGAACAGTCCGGCTCAGCTTCGCAGCACACTCGTGAAGGAGGAAGTACCGGGCTTCGGCGAGCAGAACGTATATCTTGTGGAAGACCCCAACGACATGCAGGTCACGGCAAGCTTCACCCTCAACAGCGGCATCTTCTGCTATAACATCATGGCATGCATCGTAAACCCCGATTTCCTCACCAACGAAAACGGATCGGAGATTCTGAACTCGGCCACCGAGCCTTTCTTCGTTTCGAATCCGGGCGGTTCGATCAGAGTCCGCAGAATGCCTATCGGCTATCCGTCGATGGAGCCGGGCAGACACTATGCCATGGTTATGGCATTCCTTTACGCAGGCCAGACAGCCGGCATACCCGATGCACTCGGCAAAGTGCCCGTAACCTACTTCCGTCTCGCCTCCTCGGGCGTAAACGATATTGAAGAATCCGTCGGCTCGGAAAACGGCGACGGAGTGATCTATAACCTCCAGGGAATGCCGGTAGGCAAAGACGCCGACGCGCTCCCCGCAGGCATCTACATCCGCAACGGAAAGAAATTCCTCAAAAAATAAATCCCCGCGGACATCCAAATTATTATCCTGTTTATAAGGAGAGTGTCGCAAACCATTTTGCATAAATACAGCCGTAAAATTTTGTGGCACTCTCCGGAACTTAAAAAATTTTATTAAAGCATGAAGAAATTCTATCTTTTCTGGCTTGCGACTCTCGCGCTGTTCGGAATCTCTTTCCAGGCAAAAGCCGATGAACCGCTGAAAGTCACATTCACATGGGAGACCCCAGGCTCGGTGGCTATCTATGTTGGATCCACCGCAGAATCCGCAAAGGCCGATATCCCTGCTGATGCAACAAGCTACACAGCCACCATCGACAACACCTGGGGCAGCTGCTATGTAAAGGCAACCGACGGCTTCTATCTTGAAACCGTAAAGAAGGCCGACGGCTCAGTCGCCGTCAATCCCTCCAACACCGGGGGCAGAAAGGCCAATGTCAATATGAAAACCTACAACGGCCAGACCCTGAGTGTTGTTATAAAGAAGCTCAACTATTCGGCCACTCTCAACGCAAACGTCATCAACGGCGCGAAACAGATCAGCGCTTCTTTTGATGCTACAGGCCGCGACGTCAAGTTCAAGACCGGACAGCAGCAGATCGCTTTCGACCCCGAAATCGAGAAGACAATCAGCGTGACATATCTTGCGACACCCAATACTCCTGCAAACCCCTACCTCAAAAAGGACGGAACCGACATCCTTGAAAATTTCTATGGCACCTACAGAAAAAATAATCTGGAGATCGCCAACGGCACCAACCTCGAATTCAAGGTTTCGGACACCCCCGATCCCGTAGAGGAGAATGTGACTCTGACCGCTACTTTCGATGCCAATGCAAAAGCGGCTCTAAGCGGCGTGCGCGACGCAACCGACAATGAATATGTCACGATTCCCGACAACGGCTCGTTCCAGTTCATCAAAGGGCATAAGCTCCGCGTGAACTTCACCAACGCCGATTATATCGTCAGCGGCAAGATCGGCGACACCGACTGGACTCCGCTGGCTGATCATACTTCCGGCAGCGAGTATACATCTTTCGAGACTGTAGTGGAAGATGCCATCAACATCTCATTCACTTCCACAAAACGTGAATATGAGAATGCCAATGTATATGTCGCCATCAAGGGCGATCTGACCGGCGTTATCCTTCACAACGGCTCCATCGACGGACCGGCAGTGGACCTCTCCGCTCTCACCCCCGCAACCTACGAGCAGGACTATAAGCTTTACACAGTATCCGTAAGCCGGAAGAATCCCATACTCTTCATCGATGCGGCCTCCGGCTGGCATCTCACCGAGTCGGCCTATTACGAGCCGGTTGTGTCGGAAGGCTCGCACTGGGGTCCGACGGCTACCGTGACCACCGAGAACTCCTCTTTGGCTCACCCTGTAAGAATCACCACCCACAAGATCAGCCGCGACCGGAAACTACATGTGTATATCGACGGAGGCGCCGATAAGTTCCGCCTCAGAGACCATGCTTCCCAGAATAAAGAGCTCCGCGAAGGATATTGGGAAATCGACTACGACCCCGAGGTAGACGTGCCTTTCACCATCACCACTTTCCAGGAGACAGGAAAGCCGGAACCTGTTGTAACCTTCAACGGCGTAAAGCAGACCCCCGATGAGAACATGAGCGTGACGGTCACACCGACCGCAGAGTCTATCCTGAAGCTCCACGGTGCCGGCGAGCCCGCCAAGATCGCTGCATTCATCGCCGAGGAGAATGCCTCGGCAACCGTGAAATACGACAAGGTGCTCACCCATACCGGCAAGCTCTCCGACTTCAAGGGACACGTTGGGATGGAAGTGACCGTCACTCCGGGTGATAAAACGAAACTCACCGATTCATTCGGCTCTCCCATCGGACTTACCGACGGCTCCTATACTTATATTGTAACCCAGAATCCGTCGGTGAGGATCGTGGCCGAGAAACCTGCCGTGAAAGTGAATTTCACGCCTGCGGCCAATACTGCCACAGAATCTCTTAAGGAGATCGTGCTGACATTCCCCGAGGCCACGACAGTGACCCGCACGGAGATGAGCAATGACGAGGTAATGTTTCAGATGGGCAACCTCTGGGCTGCCTCGACTATCGACATCGAGGCTGTGGCCGGCGCAGAGCACCCCTCCTTCAAGTTCACCTTCACCCCCGAACCAACCAGACTCGGCAACTACAGCCTGCGGATTCCTGAAGGATTCTTCACCATCGACGGAGCCGCAAGCGCACAGATTGATGCTCAGTTCGAGCTCAAGAAGACGATCACCGATCTGCAATATACCTTCAGTCCCACAAAGCTTACGACCAACGACTGGCCCAATGTGGCAGTGGTGTTCGATGAGTCCTACTCGGTAAGAATCGCAGACGCCGCCAAGATCGCCGGCACATGGGACGGCACCAATATCGAGGCCATGCGCAACAGTTGCGAGAACAACATGCTCCTGATTGAACTTCCCGAAAGCTATAAAGGGAAAGCCGGCACATTCGTGCTCGACATCGCCGCAGGCGCCCTTACTGTTTCCGGCACACCTTCTCCCGCGATTCAGAACACCTGGGTGATCGCCACTCCGAAGGAATACATCTACACTATCGTTCCGGCAGGCACCGCCGATGTAAAGGAGATTGCCGAGATCACCATCAGCTTCACCAATGCCGAAAGCGCAGTGCTTAATTCCGACTATTATGCGATGCCGACACTGAAGAATACCAACATCGGTTACTTCCAGAGCGGCGAGATAGCAAAGGTTGAGAACGCCGATAAACCGACATTCAAAATCACTTTCGCCACCAAGGCCACACAAGCCGGCGTCTATAAATTTGAATGCCCCTCGGGACGCTTCGTGATGGACGGCGATGACTGGTCGCCCGCTATTGAGATCGACTATACGGTCAATCCTCAGTCGGGTGTTGGAGAGATCCTCGGCGACAACTGCGAGAGCGCTGACGTCTTTACGATCGATGGCCGCATCGTGGTCCGCAATGCCGACCGCGAAGCACTCGAATCGCTCGAGCCGGGCCTCTACATCGTGAACGGCCGCAAATTCATCAAGAAATAAGCGGAAAGGCCAAAAGGGCCTGGAAAATGGGACTAATGGGCCTAATGAGCCTAATGGCCCGAGCTTCCGAATGAGACTAATGGGCAGGGCCTCCGAATGAGACTAATGGGGCTAATGGGACTAATGCGAGAGCGGTTCGATCCGCCAATGCCATTAGGCTCATTAGTCCCATTAGTCTCATTGGCCCCATTCCTCTCATTAGCCCCATTCCTCCCATTAGGCCCATTGGCCCCATTCCTCCCTCTCTTTGTTAAACAAAGTTAAATTCCAAATTATTTTTCATGTTTTATAGCATATTTCAGAAAAAGATATTATTTTTGCATCGAGTTTTTCATGGTATTAGATTTTAAGGTTAACGTAAGATTGGTTGTCGGGATGACAATCAATTTTTTTTTCTGTTTGTTTTTCTGTAACTTTGCAGTAAGAAGCGCATTCCGCTTCGCAAGCATACCAAATGGACAGTAAGATAACCGTCGACGGCCTGACATTCGTGCCGTATATCACAAGAGATAAAATTGCAGAGCAGGTGAAACGCGTCGCCGCCGAGATCCGCGAAGACCTCAAAGATGCCGAGCAGCCCATATTCATCTGCGTGCTCAACGGGGCGTTCGTTTTCGCCGCCGATCTCTACCGGGAGGTCGGAATCAACAACTCAATCATCACATTTGTTAAATATTCGAGCTATCAGGGCACCTGCTCCACAGGCGATGTCAAAGAGATAATCGGTCTGCGCGAAAACATCGAGGGGCGCGATGTGGTGATAATAGAGGATATCGTCGACACGGGCCTCACGGCCACAAAGATGGTGGAGGACCTTCGGCGCCGCAACCCGCATTCGATACGTTTCGCCACCCTGCTCCATAAGCCGGAAAGTTCCGTCACGGGATTCCGCCCCGACTACGTGGCATTCGCCATCCCGCCTAAATTCATTATCGGATATGGCCTCGATCTCGACGGGAAGGTGCGCAACCTCAAGGATATCTATGTGATCAAAGAGGACTGAAGAACTGCTGTAAATAGTAACCCGGAATCATTAAAATGAGTTTCAAAATTTGAATACCCTAAATTAATAATACTATGTTGAATATTGTTTTATTTGGCGCCCCCGGAAGCGGGAAGGGAACCCAGAGCGCCAAACTGATCGACGAATACGGGCTCTACCATATCTCAACGGGAGAAGTGCTCCGCAAACATATCAAAGAGGGAACTGAACTCGGCAAGATTGCCGACAGCTACATCTCTAAGGGTCAGCTGATACCCGACGACCTGATGATACGCATTCTCGACGATGTGCTCGAAAAAGAGGCATCCGGGAAGAAGGGCGTGGTGTTCGACGGTTTTCCGCGCACCATACCTCAGGCCGAGGCTCTGAAGGAGTTGCTCCGCAAGCGCGGCACAGATCTGCACGCCGTTGTGGGTCTCGAAGTTCCCGAAGAGGAGCTGATAGAGCGCATGCTCAACCGCGGCAAGGAGACAGGCCGCGCCGATGATAATCCGGAGACTATAAAGAACCGTCTGAAAGTATACCACGACCAGACCCATCCCCTGCGCGAATATTACGACAACGAGGGGAAATACTTAGGAATCAACGGCTCGGGAATCGTCGACGAGATTTTCGAGAACATCGCAGCCGGTCTGGAGAAGAAGACAGGGGCTGTCCGCAGAAAGAAATAAATGAGAAGAAATTTCCTGATAATTTTCTCCGCAATGATATTCGCGGCAGTTTTCAGCGGCTGCCGCGGACCGAAACTCGCCACGGCCAACGAACAGTTTGGCCGCGGCGAGTTCTTCGACGCGGCCAAGACCTACCGCGCCGTCTACAACAAGCTCTCACCCAAGACGGAGCGTGAGCTACGCGGGGAGGTGGCCTACAAATTGGCCACCTGCTACCGCAGGCTGAATCAGGCGCCGCGTGCGTCGGCGGCCTATCAGAATGCCATACGCTATGAATATCCGGACTCCATGGCCTTCTATTGGCTCCCTGCAGGCCGAGGGGAAATACCAGCCGGCCATCGAGGCTTATTCCGATTTCCTCGAATGGCGTCCCGACGATGCCTTGGCGAAAGAGGGAATCCGCGGCTGCCGCCGCGCTTTGGCCTCGAAAAACGAGCCCAAGAGCCGCTATGTGGTGAAGAATGCCAAGATTTTCAATTCCCAGAGATCGGACTTCTCCCCGATGTATCTCGACAAGAGTCTGAACACCCTCTATTTCACCTCCTCCACCGAGAAGGCCACCGGCACGCAGAAATCGGAAATCACCGGCACAAAGAAATCCGACATATTCGTCTCCACAAAGAATGAACGCGGCGAATGGCAGCGGCCCGAGCCGGCAGGCGGGGAGTTGAACACAGATGCCGACGAGGGGATTGTAAGCTTCACTCCCGACGGCCAGACGATGTATCTGACAGTGGCCAAACGCTCACTGACAGCCGACACATCCGTGGAGATCTATACCTCGCGGCGCAGCGACGCCACATGGAGCGCCCCACAGAAATATGAGATCACGGCCGACACGCTATCCGCCTACGGCCATCCGGCGGTGTCGCCCGACGGCACCTATCTTTATTTCACCTCCGACATGCCCGGAGGCTATGGCGGGAAGGATATATGGCGCATAAACCTCAAATCGCCCGGCGGCTCGCTCGAGAACCTCGGCGAACAGATAAATACTTCGGGCGACGAGATGTTTCCCTATGTGCGCACCGACTCGCTGCTCTATTTCGCGAGCGACGGCCATCCCGGTTTCGGAGGCCTCGACCTCTTCCGCGCGCGTCTCGACGCCTCCGGTCAGCGCTGGAGCGTGGAGAACATGGGAACGCCCATTAACAGCGCCGGCGATGATTTCGGAATAACTTTCGGGGAGGGGGAATCGGGCTTCTTCAGTTCCAACCGTCGCGACGCCCGCGGTTTCGACAGCATCTATAGCTTCGAATTGCCGGAGATAAAGGTGACGATCTCGGGAATGGTGCTCGACAAGGATGAGGAGCCTGTGCCCAACGCAATAATCCGCATCGTTGGCGACGACGGCTCGAACCAGAAGGAGGTGGCGCGCGACGACGGCTCCTTCCGCTTCAACCTCGAACGCGGCGTGAAATATGTGATGAAAGCCGGCGCCAAAGGATATCTCAACGTGAAGCAGGAATTCGAAAGCTCCATGGAGGAGGAGGATGCCGATTATGAGGTGGATTTCATACTTGCGGCCATCAACAAGCCGCAAGTGGTGGAAAACATTTTCTATGATTTCGACAAGGCCACACTCCGCCCCGAATCGAAAGAAGCTCTCGACGAGATGGTGAAGACATTGAACGAGAATCCCAACGTAACCATCGAGATGGGCGCCCACACCGACCGCAAGGGATCGGACGAATATAACGTGAACCTCTCCAACCGACGGGCCAAGAGCGTTGTCGACTATCTCATAGCCGCCGGAATCGATCCCAAACGGCTCTCATGGAAAGGATATGGAGAGACGGTGCCCAAGACCGTGACCAAGCGCATCAACCGGGAGTATCCGCAGTTCCCCGAGGGAACGGTGCTCGACGAGACGTTCATCGACACCCTCTCGCCCGAGGATCAGGAGGCGGCCGACCAGATAAACCGCCGCACGGAATTTCAAGTAACCTCGATCGACTATGAATATTATTAAGCGGCCGAGACCGAATTTTATCCGGTTTGAATTTAATTAAGGATCTGCAGAAAACAGCTTCTCCGTTTTGAATTTCAGGACAGAATATAAATCCGAAAGGAGCGCCTTGACCCTATGGCCCGACAGGCCGCTGCTGCTCTTGGGCTCCTGCTTCTCCGACAACATAAGCGCAAAGATGCAGGAGGCATCATGGCGTGATGTCTGCGTGAACCCCTGCGGCACGCTTTACAATCCGGCCTCCATCGCCACGCTTCTGCAATTGGCCATGGCCGGGACAGAGGAGCGTCGCCGGGCCGTGGAATCATCGCTGACGCCGCGCGACGGCGCATGGGTGTCGTGGCTTTTCAGCTCGCGGATAAGCGGAGCAACGTCCGAAGAGGCTGCGGAAAGATGCATGGAGGCTTTAGACACGCTTCACAAAGCCCTCGAGCAGTCGCAGGCGCTGATCATCACTCTCGGCACGGCCTACGTCTATTATCGCGACGGCCGGGTGGTTGCCAACTGCCATAAATATCCTGAGCGTGAATTCACGCGGCGATGCCTCTCCGTGGACGAATGCCGCTCGTTACTGAGCGACATCTTGCAAAAGCTGAAGGATTTTAACCCGGAACTGAAGGTGATATTCACAGTGAGTCCCGTGCGCCATCTGCGCGACGGTTTCGTGGGGAACAGCCGTTCGAAAGCCACGCTTCTTCTCTCCATCGAAACGGAGTATTTTCCCGCCTACGAGATTCTCGACGATGATCTGCGCGACTACCGCTTCTATGCCGACGACCTTCTGCACCCTTCGCAGGCAGGCATATCCTACATCTGGGAGAAATTTATGGAAACCTATATTTCGGATGAGGGTAAGGAGATGATACGCGAGGGGGAAAAGAGATACCGACGCGGGGCGCACCGCAAACTTATCTGAATTATCTATGGAAGAATTATTTGAATTTCTGAAGGAACTGCGGCTTAACAACAACCGCGAATGGTTCAACGCAAATAAAGACCGCTGGCACGAGGTGAGAGCCAAGGCCGATGTTCTCACCTCTGAGATGCTCGCCCTGCTTGCCGACATTGATCCGGGCACGCGCGGGCTGACGCCAGCCGACTGCACCTACCGCATATATCGCGACACGCGATTCTCTAACGACAAGACCCCCTACAAGACGCATGGCTCCCGGCGGAAAGAAGAGCGTCAAGGCCGGACATTACGTGCATATCGAGCCGGGCAACTGCCTTTTCGCAGGCGGATGCTGGTGTCCCCCGGCACCGTTGCTCAAGGCTTTGCGAGAGGATATCTACAATAATGTGGATGAATTTCTGGAGATCATCAACGCTCCGGAGTTCCGCAAGCTTTTCCCCGTTGTGGGAGAAGACAGGCTCAAGACCGCTCCCAAAGGTTTCCCGAAAGACTGGGAGCATATCGACCTGCTGAAACCTCGCGACTACACCGTCTTCTCACCCCTCCCCGACTCATTCTTCCTCGGGAAGCATAAAAAATCAACGGCCGGGCGTCTTGCGGAGTATTTCCGGACGCTCCAGCCGTTTAATGATTTTCTGAATTTCACGATCGAGGAGAATCCCTCGCTCGCCACCGTCACCCGCCGCTGACGGGGATTCAAGATTCATCTTCATACAAAACAGGCTCCGTTCCCTAAGGAACAGGAGCCTGCTTTTTATTATGTTCATATTATGCTTATCTCATATCGACATAAGGGATCTTATCCATATCGCCGTAATCGAGGTTTTCTCCTCCCATACCCCAGATGAACATATAATTGCTCGTTCCGGCGGCGGCGTGGATCGACCATTCGGGCGACATGACGGCCTGTTCGTTGTGGAGCCAGAGCACCCGTGTCTCCTGCGGTTCGCCCATGAGATGGCAAATCGCATTTCCCTCGGGGAGATTGAAATAGAAATAAGCCTCCACGCGGCGTCCATGAGTGTGGGCCGGCATCGTGTTCCATACCGATCCGGGCATCAGTTCGGTGAGGCCCATCTGCAGCTGGCAGGGACCCTCTTTGAGCACATTGTTCACTATCAGCTGGTTGATAATGCGGTCGTTGCTCTCCTCCATCTTACCGGCATGGAAAGAATTGGCCTTTATCGAACCCTTGCGGCCATCGATGGTGATGAGCTGCACGGGGTAAGATTTATGGGCGTTGGTGGAGTTGATATAGAACTTGGCGGGCTTGGAAGCGTCCTTGCTTTTGAACACCACCTTGCGGCAGCCGCATCCGATATAGAGGGCATCCTTGAAATGGAGCTCATATTCCTTGCCGTCGACTTCGATAATGCCGTCGCCACCGATATTGATGGCGCCGAGCTCGCGGTGCTCAAGGAAATATTCCGACTTGATGGGATCGATGGCAGTCAGCTCAAGCGGACGCGTGGCAGGCACGGCGCCACCGAAGATTAGACGATCATACATCGAATAGGTGAGGTTGATCTCATCGGCGGCCATCACCTTCTGCATCGAGAATCGCTCGCGAAGCTGCGTGGTGTCGTAATGCTTCACGTCATCGGGATGACATGCCGTCTGTATCGAATAATGGGTCTGGGCCGAAACCGAGCCCATCACAGCCGCCATCATGGCGACAATTATCATTTTTCTCATTTTTTGAATTTTAAATATTTGCTATCGCTTCGAAGCATTCGGCACATTTTCGGCTGATCGCCGTCCAGTCGCCGGCAGCTACGGTTGCTTTCGGGAACAGCTTCGAGCCCATGCCTACGCAGAAAGCACCGGCCTCGAACCATGCACGCAGGTTGTCGGCCTCGGGAGCTACTCCGCCGGTAACCATGATCTTCGACCAGGGCATCGGGGCCATGAGGCCTTTCACCATCTTCGGGCCGAGCACATCGCCGGGGAAGAGCTTGCAGACCTCGCAACCCACCTCCTGGGCCATCCCGACCTCCGTGACGCTTCCGCATCCCGGAACGTAAGGAACGCCGCGGCGGTTGCATACGCGCGCCACCTCCGGATTGAAGAGCGGGCCAACCACAAAGCAGGCTCCGAGCTGCATATAGAGAGAGGCTGTGCCCGGCTCGACAATGGAACCGACACCCACGGCCATCTCGGGACATGCCTCGGCGGCATATTTCACAACCTCGGCGAATACCTCATGCGCGAAATCGCCGCGGTTGGTGAACTCAAAAAGGCGGACGCCGCCGTCGTAGCAGGCTTTCACCACGGCCTTTGCCGTCTCTACATCCTTATGATAGAAAACAGGAACCATCGGAGCCGCGGCCATCTTGGCGAGCACCTGGAGTTTATCGAATCTTGCCATTTTTCTAATTCTTTAGATTCTATTCCTTAAAATTTGTCAACGCTGAACGCGTCCGTTGGCGGAACCGCCGGCGAGTGCCTTCACCTCATCGGCCGACACCAGATTGAAGTCGCCCGGAATCGTCTGCTTAAGAGCGGAAGCAGCCACGGCAAATTCCAGAGCGTCCTGCACTGAATCCATGGTGAGCAGACCGTGGATGAGGCCTCCCGAGAATGAGTCGCCGCCACCGACGCGGTCGATGATAGGATTGATCTCATAGCGCTTCGACTCATAGAACGCGTTGCCGTCGTAGGCAAGAGCTTTCCAGCCGTTGCAGGTTGCCGAGAAGCTCTCACGCAGAGTGGAGGCCACGATGCGGAAGCCGAATTTCTCGGCCATGGCGCGGAATATACCCTTATAACCCTCGGCGGAAGTGTCGCCACCCTCCACATCGGCATCGGGCTTGAAGCCGAGACAGAGGTCGGCGTCCTCCTCATTTCCGATGCAGACATCGACATAATCCATGAGGGGCACCATCACCGAGCGGGCCTTTTCGGGAGTCCAGAGTTTTTTGCGGAAATTGAGATCGACCGAAACGGTGACGTCATGACGCTTGGCGGCCTGGCAGGCAAGGAGCGTCAGTTTGGCGGCTTTGTCGGAGATAGCGGGAGTGATACCGCTCCAGTGGAACCAGTCGGCGCCCTCCATGATGGCGTCGAAATCGAAATCCGACGGGTCGGCTTCGGCTATGGCGGAACCGGCGCGGTCGTAGATCACTTTCGAGGGACGCATAGAAGCGCCGGTCTCGCAGTAATATATGCCTACGCGCGAACCGCCGCGGCAAATGTAGTCGGTATGCACACCGTAGCGGCGAAGCGCATTGACGGCGCCCTGCCCTATCTCATGGGCAGGCAGTTTGCTTACGAAATAGGCATCATGCCCGTAGTTGGCGCAGCTCACAGCCACGTTGGCCTCGCCGCCGCCCCAGATCACATCGAAGGCATCCACCTCCACAAAGCGTTTGCATCCGGCCGGCGAAAGGCGGAGCATGATCTCGCCTAAAGTTACAATCTTCATTATTTGAAACTTCTCTTTGAAAATTCTTATTATTCTATAGATTCCGGCTTGTTATTCCATAGATTCCAGCCTGGTGGAATTGTCGCGGGCCATCTCTTTCTGGTTGCGCACAATCAATACGCGGTTCCAGAACATAAGACCCATGGAGCCGACGACGAGTATTCCGGCGCCGATCCATTTCCAGGCGTGGCAGAGCTGGAAGATGACCCATGCCAGCGGACTGGCGGCGAAGTCGAGACTTCCACCCTCGAACCCGTCGGGGATGGCAACCGCGCTGTCTTGAGTGGCGGCGAACACATCCTTGGCGGCATAAGTGAAATAGGGAGCGAGGCTCGTAACCATGTAGAGTCCGCCGATTATAACCGCCAGACCGATGATGAAGGTCTTAAGCACATTTCCTCTGGTATATGGCAACACGAGCGGGAAGATATAGAACATTCCGGCCAGCGATGCAAGCGGGAGGAAACGGTTGTCGGGAAGGATCACGGCAAGGAAGAGAGTCACCGGAATGAGGAGCAGCGAAACTACCAGAGTTGTCGGGTGTCCGATCACGAGCGCGGGACTCATGCCGATGTTCAGACCTTCGGCACCCTTGAACTTGCGGGCTATCAGACTGCGCGTGGCTTCGGAAATGGGGCGCAGACCCTCGATGAAGAGCACGGTGACGCGGGGGATGAGCTCCATGACGGCTCCCATCTTGATGCCGAGTCCGAGAATCATCGGGATATTGTCGACGATCTCCTGCCATGAACTGCAGGCAAGACAGCCTATGCCAATGCCGACCACCACACCAAGGAAGAGAGGTTCGCCAAGCAGGCCGAATTTCTTCTTCAGACCCTCGGCATCGATTTCCAGACGGTCGAAACCGGGAATCTTGTCGAGCCCTTTGTTGATAAGCCATGCGAAGGGTACGAAACCGGCGCAGAAAGGCTGCGGAATCGAGATGCCGTCCATATTCTTATAGTAGCGCTGGAACTTGAGGGCCGTCATGTCGGCGATCACCAGAGTTATGACATAGCAGACGATGGCTCCGAAGAAACCCCACGCCAGCGAATCGCTGGCGAAATAGATCACGGCGCCGATGAATGCGAAATGCCAGTAGTTCCAGAGGTCGATATTGACAGTGCGGGTTGTCTTCGTGAAGAGCATGAGCAGGTTCACGCAGAGGCACACCGGGATGATGAAGGCTCCCACGGCGGTGTTATAGGCCACGGAGGCCGCTGCGGGCCATCCCATGTCGAACACCTTGAGCTGAAGGTCGTAGATCTCCACAACCTTGTTGAGCGCCGGGCCGAGAGCGGAAGTGAGCAGGGCCGTCACTATGGAGAGTCCGACGAATCCGACTCCCACCTTGAGGCCCGCTTTAAGCGCATCGCTGAAGCGGATGCCGATGCAGACGCCGAGGATGGTGAAGATCACCGGCATCATTACGGCTGCTCCAAGACCGATGATATATGAGAATACAGCTTCCATTATTCTCTGTTATTCTCCGTTGGATCAGGGCTGTTTGCCGATATAGGCGAGAATACCGCCGTCGACATAAAGGATATGTCCATTCACGAAATCGCTTGCCTTCGAAGCCAGAAAGAGAGCCGGACCCATGAGGTCTTCGGGTGTGCCCCAGCGTGCGGCCGGAGTCTTGGCGATAATAAAGGAGTCGAAGGGGTGACGGCTGCCGTCGGGCTGACGTTCACGGAAGCGATGTTGCGGGTGAGCATCTTCAGGCCGCCCTTTGCGGCTGCGTAAGCGGAAACGGTCTCGCGGCCGAGCTCGCTCATCATCGAACAGATGTTGATGATCTTGCCGCCACCTTTCTTGATCATGGAGGGTATCACTGCCTTGGAGCAGATGAACGGTCCGACAAGGTCTATGTCGACTACCTGACGGAACTCGGAAGCCTTCATCTCCGTCATGGGGATACGTTTGATGATTCCGGCGTTGTTGACGAGGATATCTATCGTGCCAACGGTCTTCTCGATGTCGGCCACCATTGCCTGAACGGCTTCTTCGTTGGTGACGTCGCATAGATAACCCTTAGCATCGATGCCGAGCTCGGCGTAAGCCTTGCGGCCCATCTCCAGAGAGTCCTCGTTATTGGTGTTGTAAACAATCTTCGCCCCCGCACCTGCAAGCGAACGGGCAATGGCAAGTCCTATTCCATAAACGGCTCCCGTGACGAGAGCAACCTTGCCTTCCAATGAAAACATGTCCATATTCTTAAGATTTAAAATGAAAATTAATTCTTTTCGAGAACCTCGAGGTTCCCGAGTTTCTCGAGATTCTCGATTCGGGATTCTCGAGATTCCCAAGATTCCCGATTTTTCTTAATCGAATCTCAGCGTCACGATCGATTTGGCGGGGAGCCGCAGCGTGAGGTGTCCTTTCTTGGCGGCTGCCACCTTGAAAGGCTTCACGCAGACATCTTCGGGGTGCGAGAAATCGTTATAGCTCTGAGCTTCCGGAGCCGTAAGGATCTCTCCCTCCACATTCCGTCCGGCCACCTTGCCGAGGTCGACGGTGATCTCCGCCTCCTCATCGAGGTCGGTGTTGACCAGCGAGAGGCAATAGCGGCCATCCTTCCGCGAGGCAGTGGCGGAAACCACCGGCACGCTGCGGCCACCCCTCACCTGCCGGCTCCCGGCAAACACCTCCACGGGAACAGAAAGAGCGTCCTGATGCGGCGTATACATGCGAAAGACATAATATGTGGGGGTTAGAACCATCTTATCCTCTTTGGTGAGCACCATCGACTGGAGCACGTTGGCGATCTGCGCGATGTTGGCCATGCGGACACGGTCGGCATAACGATGGAAAACGTTGAGCGACAGCGCGGCCACCATAGCGTCGCGCAGGGTGTTCTGCTGGTAGAGGTGACCGCTGACAGTGCCCGGCTCCTCGTCCCACCATGTGCCCCACTCATCGACAAGCAGACCTTTGCGCTTCCGGCTGTCGTAGCGGTCCATGATTTCGCAATGGCGGCGGATCACCGGCTCGATCTCGAGACATTTGCCGAGAGTCCAGTAATAGTCGTCGGCCGTGAAGTCGGTAGCCGACCCCTTGCGGCCGCTCCAGCCCGTCACTGTGTAATAATGAAGCGAGATACCGTCGAAATGGTTACGGGCCTTTTTCATCAGCACTTCCGTCCAGTTATAGTCATAGTCGCTGGCACCGGAGGCTATCTTATAGAGTCGGTTGCCGTCGAAATTGCGGCAGTAGGTCTGATAGCGGCGATAAACGTCGGCATAATATTCGGGAGTGAAATTGCCACCGCAACCCCAGCTTTCGTTGCCGACACCGAGATATTTCAGATGCCAGGGTTTCTCGCGTCCGTTCTGACGACGCAGGTCGGCCATCGGGCCGCTCTCGGCCGTGATGTATTCCACCCATTTGGCAAGTTCCTCGACTGTGCCGCTGCCCACATTTCCGCTGAGGTAGGGCTCCGTGCCGAGAAGTTCGCAGAGGTTGAAGAACTCGTTTGTGCCAAAGGAATTGTCTTCGACAGTGCCCCCCCAGTTGTTGTTGACCATCCGGGGACGGAGAGCGGGATCGCCGATGCCGTCGCGCCAATGGTATTCATCGGCGAAACAGCCGCCGGGCCAGCGGAGCACTGGAACTTTCAGCGCCTTCAGCGCTTCGAGCACATCCTTGCGGTAGCCATCGACGTTGGGGATTTTCGAATCCTTGCCGACCCAGAGACCGCCATAGATGCACGTGCCGAGATGTTCGGCGAACTGGCCGTAGATCTCCTTGGGAATCATGACCGAGTCCTTGACTTCGCAAAGTTTGACGGAGGCCTGACGCAATCCCCAGAGAGGCATGGCGCAGACGACGGCTATAATCGTTAAAAGTATTTTTTTCATAACCTTGATTTCATTCCTGTTAATAGATACGTTTCAACAGCTTCGTTTACTTAAATACCACAACTGCGGCGGACGCATCTGAGATGCGTCCGCTTCCGGCTAATGCGAACCGAGATAAATTCAGAAGCCCAGACGGTAAACGCCGAAGGTGCGCGCGGGGACATTGAGCATGAGCGGCTCACCTTTCTCGAGAACGCGGTTTCTCTTCAGGGGCTTCACTTTGTCGGGGTTATCGAGCGTATTCTCCGCTTTTGCTCCGGCATGAAGCGTTTCGGCGCAGAGAGTAGTGAAATTCTTTTTCAATCCCTTGAAGTCGAGGCGGATCTCCTGCGGTTCGTCGGAAGTATTGGCAATCTTCACGATATATTCACCGGTGGCATTGTCGTAGGCCGCGGTAGCAAAAAT
>URNY01000042.1 GCA_900549375.1 uncultured Bacteroidales bacterium
GTCAATGTCTTCGCTCGATTTTTTTTTACCTCCGGTGGTGAAATTAAACTGGATATGGAATGCCTCGCGATGCGTTTTGTCGCGTAGCTTTATCTTCTCTTTTCCGAGGCATTTGATGGTGATCGTTTCTGCTTTTGAACCGGAGAACACCGTGGCCCGGATCACTTTCCCCTTCTGCAGGTCGGCATAGTCGATGAGGCGGAGATAATAGAACACGGAAAGCATGTCGTAGACCGGTCCTGAAGCCTTCAGCGTTTTCTCCGATTCCGAAATGCCCCCTTTCTTATCTTTCTTATATCTGCGGCAATGTCCCGTCACTATGTTGCCCGTATAGGAATACCGGATGTCGTCTTTTCCGTATTTCCCCTTTTCGTGGGCAATTTTGGTGTAGGAGAGGGGTCGCAGGTCGTTGATGCGTACTTTCCCGAGAAGAGTGTCGCGCACCATATAGAATTTGTCGGCCCAAGGCTTCGTGCGGGCTGCAAGCATAAGATCATAATCCCCTCCATGGCGGCGCAAGGAGAGCGTGGCCTCGCCTGCATCCTTATGGATCAATCCCCATTTATAGGTGATCACATAGTGAAGGTTTTCGTTGCTCAGACCTGTGGCTTCAGCGGAATTCACGGCAAGCATGCAGGCGGACATAAAGAATATGAAACGCAAAAGATTTTTCATATGCATGAACTTAGAGAGTACTTATATAAAACGCGGGGATGCAGGAAAATTATCCTGCGTCCCCGTATTTTTAGGTTTTCGGTCTATAAGTAGTATATATAACCGCTTACTTTTCAATAATATTTCTCGAGTTCCTGTTCGAGAGCCTGCGATGGTTGCACACCGGATGTACGCCATTTCATCTCTCCGTTTTGGAAAATCATAAGTGTGGGAACCGAGCGGACATTATATAATGCAGCAAGATCCTGATTGCGGTCAATATCAATTTTTATGATTCTCGCTTTATCTCCAATCTTATCGTGGAGCTCCTCCAGAATCGGGTGCATCATTTTGCAAGGTCCGCACCATGTGGCGAAAAAGTCGATCAATACAGGTTTTTCAGATTTAATGATATCTTCAAATTTTTCCATAATCCGTATAATTTATTATTCTATTTATAAGAACAACCGAAAATCCGATTAGTTTCGGAAAATGAGCTCGTCGCCTTTTCTATCAATCACAATCGGATGTTCGCGGTCCACTTTCTGGGCAAGGATATCCTTGGAAAGCTGGTTGAGCACGAGTCTCTGAATGGTTCTCTTCACGGGGCGGGCTCCGAATTCAGGATCATACCCGTCTTCTGCAAGTAGATCGAGCGCTCCGGGTGTTACGTCGAGACGGATACCGTTGGTGGCCAACATCTTCTGTACGCTCTTGACCTGAAGTTCTACAATTTCAAGAATCTCCTTGCGATCGAGAGGTGTGAACATCACGGTCTCGTCGATACGGTTGAGGAATTCAGGACGGATAATCTGTTTGAGACGGTCCATCACATCCTGCTTCGTATTGGCGATTATCTCCTGTTTCTCATCCTCTTTCTTCTCTGCGAATCCCTGGAAGTTCTGACGGATAATGTCGGAACCCATGTTGGAGGTCATGATAATGATGGTGTTCTTGAAATTGATGAAACGCCCCTTGTTGTCGGTGAGCCGTCCGTCGTCGAGCACCTGCAGGAGGATGTTGAATACGTCGGGATTGGCCTTCTCGATCTCATCGAAAAGCACTACGCTATAGGGTTTGCGACGCACGGCCTCGGTGAGCTGACCCCCTTCTTCATAGCCGACGTATCCCGGAGGCGCTCCGACAAGGCGGGAGACAGAATGTTTCTCCATATATTCCGACATGTCGATACGCGTCATCATATCCTCATCGTCGAAGAGATATTCGGCAAGCGCCTTTGCGAGTTCGGTCTTGCCGACACCTGTTGTGCCGAGGAATATGAATGAGCCGATAGGACGGCGCGGGTCGTTGAGGCCTGCGCGCGAACGGCGCACGGCATCGGAAACCGCACGGATAGCGTCTTCCTGACCGACTACCCGTTTATGGAGTTCCTCTTCGAGATGGAGCAGTTTCTCCTTCTCGCTCTGTGCCATTTTCTTGACGGGAATGCCGGTCCAGCGGCTCACTACTTCCGCGATATCTTCTGAATCGACTTCCTCCTTGATCATGGCGCCTTCGCCCTGCAACTCCTTGAGCTTGGCCTGAATCGCTATATTCTCATCCTCCTTCTGTTTGATTTTGGAATAGCGGATTTCGGCCACCTTGGCATAGTCGCCCTCTCTTTCGGCGCGGTCGGCCTCATAATTGAGCTGTTCGATATCGATCTTGTTCTGCTGAATCTTGTTGATCTCGGTTTTCTCGGCCTGCCATTTTGCGCGGAGAGATTTCTCAGTGTCGCGGAGGTTTGCGAGATCTTCGTCGATTTCCTTTAGCTTATACTCGTCTTTCTCGCGTTTGATGGCTTCGCGCTCTATCTCAAGCTGCTTTATCTTGCGGCTTGCCTCATCGAGAGCTTGCGGCTGCGAGTCCATTTCGAGACGCAGTTTTGAGGCCGCCTCGTCTATAAGATCGATAGCTTTGTCGGGGAGGAAGCGGTCGGTGATATAGCGCACGCTGAGCTGAACGGCTGCTATGATTGCCTCATCTTTGATGCGGACTTTATGATGGTTTTCATATCTTTCCTTAAGACCTCTCAGAATCGAAATAGCCGACATCTCGTCAGGCTCGTCGACCATCACCTTCTGGAAACGGCGTTCGAGAGCCTTGTCTTTTTCGAAATATTTCTGATACTCATCGAGGGTTGTGGCTCCGATAGAGCGGAGTTCGCCTCTTGCGAGAGCAGGTTTGAGGATATTGGCGGCATCCATCGCCCCTTCGCCTTTGCCCGCACCTACAAGGGTATGGATCTCATCTATGAAGAGGATGATCTCGCCGTCGCTCTGAGTGACTTCGTTGACGATTGCTTTCAGACGCTCCTCGAATTCGCCCTTATATTTGGCGCCTGCCACGAGAGCTCCCATATCGAGAGAATAGATCTGCTTCGACTTAAGGTTCTCGGGCACGTCGCCGCGAACAATCCTCATCGCCAGACCTTCGGCGATTGCCGTTTTACCGGTTCCCGGCTCACCGACAAGCATAGGATTGTTCTTTGTCCTTCGCGACAAAATCTGCAGCACACGTCTGATCTCCTCATCGCGTCCGATCACCGGGTCGAGTTTGCCGTTGCGCGCGCGGTCGTTTAGATTTATGGCATACTTGCTCAGAGACTGGTAGGTCTCCTCGGCACTTTGATCCTTTACGCTGTTGCCCTTGCGCAATTCGGCGATGGCAGTCTTTGTGCCGTCTTCCGTCACTCCGTTGTCTTTCAGAATCTGTGAAGCTTTGCAACGGGTCTTGAGGATACCCATGAACATCGCTTCCACGGATACATATTCGTCACCCATGGATTTCGAGAAATCCACAGCCTTTTGCAAGGCATCGTTGGATTCCCTGCTCAGAAAGACGTCGCCACCGCTGACTTTCGGCAACGAGGAGATAGCCTGATCCACTCCCATCTTCACTCCGTTGAGATTGGCACCGAGCTTCTGGAATATGAAGTTTACGATTGTCTCACTCTCCGAAATGATGGCTTTCAACAAGTGGACAGGTTCAATCTGCTGTTGCCCGGCCTGCTTGGTGAGATCGATGGCTTTCTGGACAACTTCCTGAGATTTGATTGTGAAGTTGTTAAAATTCATATTGATATAAATTAGATATCTTTATTGCAGCTTTCTCCGAGGCGAGAGGCCTCAGCTCAGGGAAAGCATTAAGTTAAATTCACAATGTTTAACTTATAAACAAGCGAGTCCGCTCTTCGTTCAGCAAATCGCTATGTTTTTCACCAAGTGCGGCTAAAAATTGCATCATCTATCAATCCCGGAGCATAATCCTTAAATTGAAATGGAATTAATTGTTTCAACTTCGGAAAAATTTTTTTAAATTTGTGGATAAGAGAATTAAAACTAACAAAAAACAACGATAACAATGAGTAAACCCTACGTAATCGGAATGGATATGGGTGGCACCAACACCGTGTTCGGCATCGTGGATGCGCGCGGACAGGTTGTGGCCAGCGATTCCATCAAGACGAAGAAACACGCGAAGTTTGAAGATTATATCGCTGAGCTCCATCAGGCAGTGACTCGCTTGCTTGAAGAGAACGAAGCTACCGACAAAATCCAGGGCATCGGTATCGGAGCTCCTAACGGCAACTATTATACAGGCGAGATCCTGAATCCGCCGAACCTTCCCTGGGGCCCGGTGATTCCCTTAGCCGAAACTGTAAGCCGCGTATTTAACGGTATTCCTGTGGCTGTCACAAATGATGCGAATGCCGCCGCTCTGGGCGAGATGACATATGGCGCCGCCCGAGGTATGAAGGATTTCATCATGATCACTCTCGGTACAGGTGTCGGTTCCGGTATCGTGGTTAACGGCCAGCTTGTCTACGGACATGACGGCTTTGCCGGAGAACTCGGCCATATCATCGTGAAGCGCAACAACGGCCGTGTGTGCGGTTGCGGACGCACAGGCTGTCTGGAGGCTTACTGCTCTGCTACAGGAGTATCCCGCACGGCACGCGAATTCCTCGAGGTGCGCACCGAACCCTCTGTGCTGCGCGATCTTCAGATCGAGGACATCACATCGAAAGATGTTTATGACGCCGCTATCGCCGGCGACAAGGTTGCCAAGGATATTTTTGAATATACGGGAAATATTCTCGGTGCGGCCATGGCCGATATGGTGGCTTTCTCAAGCCCTCAGGCATTCGTGCTTTTCGGCGGCCTGACAAAGAGCGGCGAACTGCTGATGCGTCCTCTTCGCGAGTCGTTCGATAAGAACATTCTTCCAATTTACAAGGGAAAGACAAAGATTATTCTTTCAGAGCTCAAGGAGAGCGATGCTGCCGTTCTCGGAGCTTCCGCTCTCGGCTGGGAGGCCAAATACCACTATGTCAGCCCGACAGCTTCGGTTGCCGCAAATGAGGTGCCTTTAGCTGCTGCCGAGTCGGAAGTCGCTGCCAAATGACGGTATATCGTGAATAATAAAAAAAACGGATGAATCCGGGCCCGGATTCATCCGTTTTTTATTATTCCGGTGAGCGACTGTCAGAAAAGTTTGAGTTCTTTATAAAGGCGGTGGACAGGAAGACCCATCACATTGTAGAAGCTGCCCTCTATCGATTCGACGGCCACACACCCGATCCATTCCTGGATTCCGTAGGCGCCGGCTTTGTCGAGAGGCATGAAGTTGTCGACATAATATTCAATGTCGTCGTTGGAAATCCGGGCAAACTTAACTTTTGTTTCCGATGTGAACGAGGTGCGCTGACGGGTTGTGAGTATGCACACACCGCTTACCACTTTATGTGTTCTACCCGAAAGCTGCCGGAGAATATTCTTTGCATCTTCGGCATCTTTGGGTTTGCCGAAGATCTTGCCGTCCATCATCACGAGAGTGTCGGCGGTTATTATCATCTCATTCTCTCTGATAGTCTCAAGGTAGGCATCGGCTTTTCTATTGGCCAGAAACTGAGGAACCTCCTCGCAAGGCATATCGTCAGGATATGATTCATCGATACCGCCGAGAGAAACGGCACTGAACGGCACCCGAAGCGTGGAGAGAAGTTCGCGGCGTCTGGGGGATTTGCTCGCGAGCAAAACTTTGTATTTGGAAAGATTTTCAAGCATTATATAATAAGATTAACTGTCAATTTAGTATCGTCACCATCCGAAGGCCCTGTCGTCGCCGAGCCATTGGCCGTTAGCCCTGAGCACCTGCTCCACGACATCGCGGACGCAGCCGTAGCCTCCGTCGAAGCGGGAGACCGCGGTCTCTCTCGCCTCGCGCGCTCCGTCACGAGGGGCACAAGGCAGACCTGCGAGTCTCATGCATTTCAGATCAGGTATGTCATCTCCGAAATAAACAGTTTCCTCGGGCGTCAGGTTTCGGTCGTTCATCCATTTATTGAAAATATCAATCTTGTCGGAAGCTTTCATAAATATGTCGGTGAAGCCGAGAGCGGCGAAACGTCCGGCAATCGCCGGAGAGTTGCCGCCGGTGATTATCGCAAGCTTATAGCCGAGTCTCGCGGCAAGCTGCAGCGCGTAGCCATCCTTAATATTGGCCATGCGCACGGGATTGCCGTCTTCTGCCATAGGAATCACGCTCGGGGAGAGAACGCCGTCGACATCGAAAGCGAATCCCTTGATTTTTCTGAGATCGTAGTTTATTCCGCTCATAATTCGAGATGTATCTAATTATTAAGAGTCTAACGTTTGGCTTTGGAATCCATTTGGCGTGAATGCGATTCGATGATTGAATCTGAAAGAAGCCGATAGATTTCCGCCAACCGCGAATTGGATTTCAGGGCTTCGAGGTGAGAATCGATAATGTTTGAATCTTTTCTCACAGCCGGACCGGTCTGGGCGTCGAAGGGGGAGAGCCTTCCCGTTTTCTTGAGGGTCTCCTCTAAGAGGGGTCTTACGGTTTCGAAATCCATACCGTTTTCTTTCAGTATTTTTTCGGCTATGGCCCAGAGGTGGTTTGTGAAATTGCAGGCGAATACCGAGGCGATGTGCATCGCTTTCCGTTTTGCGGAATCTGCCGTGTCTACTCTCTCGCTCACAATTCCCGCAAGATGTCGGAGGCTATCGGTCGTCTTCTTGTCGGATCCTTCGATGAAGAAAGGTATTTCCGAATAATTGAGTTCCACTCCCTTGGTGAAGGTCTGCAGCGGATAGAACACGCCGTATCGTCCGTTTTCGCGCTTAACGGCATCGATAGGAGTGGAGCCTGAAGTGTGCGCCAAAATTCCCTGTATAGGAGGCAATACCGCGGCTACCTCCCGGATAGCGTTGTCCGAGACTGAGATTATCGTGAAATCAGCATCGGGGCGCAAGCTTTCAAGAGTCCTCGGATTCACTGCATTTACATCGGTTTTGCTCGAAAAGGCCTTCAGAAGGTGGGTGGCCACATTGCCTGAACCTATGATATCTACCTTACACATGATTTCTAACTTGCAGATCAGTTGCTTCCTATTTCATTGTAAGCGGAGAGAAAGTTCATGGGAGAGAAAATGCCCGCTTTCGTGAGATTCTTCAGAATATTCTTCTCCTCTTCGGAGGCTTCTTCGGATGTGATTCTTGAGAAAATATCCACGGCCACTCGCCCCATGGTGTTCCGGATGTTAATCTCCACGCAGGGATTGATGTTGTGGTTTTCGGTGACGAGCATATCGATTCCAAGCGGCCCCTGATAAAATGGAGCCACATAGCTTTCAAGCATCAGTTTCTGACGGTCGATAATGGCGGCAAGGTCGTTGGCGCCATTGGAGGTTTCGGTATTCGTGAGGATGAACGCGGCGATCGATTCCTGAGGAGCCACTGCATTCGATTTGTATTTTCCCCGTTCGGAGGTTATGAAAGTGGAAAATCCTAAGAAAGCCGCCGAACCTCCCACGCATTCCCATTCCGAAGCGAAATCGAGAATGCGAGAATATGCCTTTTCACCCATCACGCTTCCCTGTGTGCGGATTATACCTTTGAGCCAAGGTTCTATATGCCTTCTTTCCATCCCTTTGGTAAACATCAATCCGCGACCCGAGCTGCTCCACGGCGCTTTGAAATATACCGTTTCCTGCTGCTTCCAGAAATCGAGCGCCTCCTCCGGATCGGAAAATTCATGAGGTATTTCGATTTCCGGGTTGCGGATTTCGGCCATATTCATGAGGAAAGGCATCGTGAGCCGACGATGGGAAAGTCCTCTGAGAGAGGACATCTCCTCCTTGTCGGGAAGGAGATCCGGATTTACGTTCAGCGATTCCAGCCAACGGATCAGAGTGGGGTTCCAGCCCCAGGGGCGTATCCTTGTGCCGGGATGGGAATCGACATATTCGGCGGCATTGGCAGGTGTGACAATCCTCAGACCCTTTATGGCCACCAGATCGCCGAACGGTATATTCCGGTTTATCAGCAGTTCGGATTCCTGAGGCAAGAGTATAGCGTCTCCCTCAGAGGCATAAAGCGCCGGAAGGAGTGAAAGACTCAGTTTCATTGCCTTTATGGGAACCGGCGGATTATAGTAAGCCGAGTTGGAGGCAAGAGCGTAGTCGGTTTCAGGATTGAAGTGATGGAGGATTGCCATAGTGTCTAACCAAAAATATGCCAGAGGGGAATCCTCTGACATATTATGCAATTCAGTACAGCCGCGATCAATCGTCGAGCCTGTCTTTTTCCTTCAGAGGATTTGAGAAATAAAGTTTATGCTCCACATATTCCTGCGTAGCGATAAGTGTCGGTTTGGGAAGTTTCTCATAAAAGCGCGAGATCTCTATCTGTTCGCGGTTCTCGGAAACTTCCTCAAGATTGTCGGTAGAAGCGAATTCCTGAAGTTTTCTTTCGAGTTCCTTCTTAAGTTCAACGGCAATCTGATTAGCTCTTTTGCCGATGATGCAGACGGTCTCGTAGACATTGCCTGTTTGCTCTGCCATGGCGATCATGTCGCGGGTCACAGTGTTGAGCGGGGCATTCGTTTTCTTATAATCCATAAGTTCTATTATGATTTATGCTGAATTCGGGATAATGAAAAGTCTGATTTATAAGGGGTATGGGCGGAGGCGATCACAGTCCGGCATGTTTGCGTGCGATTTTGAAAATTGTCTCAGCTTCCTTCTTGTGTTTCGAATCGGGATAGTTGTTGGAGAATGAATAATACTCATCCACCACATCGCGGTATCTGTCGGCCTGACGTTCGCTGACGCTCTGTTTTGCCTCCTGGAATTTCGATTTGAGGATAAGAAGCTCGAAGTCTTCTTTATATTTCGAATAAGGATAGGTCTTGAGGGCGTTCTGGGCCACGATAATGGCCGATTCATAGTTATTGCCCATATAGTTTCCGAGGTTGTAGTAGAGCTGGGCGTTCTGAAGCTCTTTGAGCGTGAGCTTGTCCTGCATCTCGAAAATGGCGTTCTGGGCGATGGTTACGCGGTCGCTTTTAGGGAAATAGTCGAGAAAACCCTGAAGCTCCTCGATTGCCTTAATAGTGTTCGACTGATCGAGCTGAGGATCGGGGGAATCGAGATAATAGCCGTAGCCGCTGTAAAATCTTGCGAGTTCGGCGAATTTCCCTTTAGGATATCGCGTGTAATAGGTTTTGAAATGGAGCGCGGAGTTCAGATAGTCCTTATTCTCATAATACGACATGGCAAGGAGAAAGAGCGCTTCTTCTCCGTTGGGGCCTCCTCTGAGTGGAGTGATAAGGTCGGTGAGAATAGTAGATGCCTGAAGAAACTTTTTCTGGTCGTAAGCTTTTTTCGCGTATTCGAACTTATAGTTGATGTCTTTGCTCTTCAACACTTTCGTGTATTCGCCGCAAGACGCGAGTAAAAAGATAACGGGCAGACAATATAGTAATTTACGCATTTCTATAATTTCGCTTTGAATTGCAAAGTTAATAATAATTTTCCGAATATTATATATTTGCCAATAACTAAATAACGTCTTTTATTTAAATTTGGCTTAAAATTTTCAAAAATGAATATTAAATAGTATCTCGGTTTTCAAGTTTGGATGAATTCTATTAATTTTGGAATCTAAAACTATCGAGTTTTGAAAAAGAATACCAAATTGCCTTACGACTGGGGCAGCTCGTTTATCTCGCGGCATCCGGTAGCCGCCAATATCGTGATTATTGCAATAATCTCGATTCTGGGCATTTATGCGGTTTATGTGGCCATAGCACTTTTTACGAAGCATGGCCAGAGCCGCGAACTGCCGGGAGTCGAGGGTAAAAGTTATACAGAAGCAATATCGATTCTTCACGACCGCGGATTCAAGGTCGACATCCGCGATTCTCTCTACAGGGAGGATATAAAACCGGGATTCGTGATAGAACAATTTCCAAAGGCTCACTCCATAGTGAAGCCCGGTCGCAAGATATTTCTCTATATCAACGCCGTGCATCCGCGAGAGGTAATCCTCGATGACAACAACCGCCCCAATGAATATGCCCTGAAAGGGGAGTCCTATCGTTCGACCCTCGCTAAACTCGAGGAGCTCGGCTTCAAAAACGTGAGGGTGGTAAAGGTGCTGGGCGCGAGCGACCGTGTGATCAAGGTAATGGCCAACGGTCGGGTTGTCAGAAAGATGCAGAAGGTCCCTGTTACAGCATCAATAGTGGTGGAGGTGTCCGACGGCCGACTCGATGCGCTTAAGGACTCCCTCCAGCTCGAAGAGCAGATGCGCTATTATGTAGAGAACCAGACGGAGGGAAGTTCGGACGGCGGCGAGACAAGTACCGACGTGGATTATTCGGAAGCACCCGCCACCGATGAGCCTGATCCGTCAGATTCACCTTATCTGCAATAAGACTTGCCATGTCAGAGGAGAATTGCGCATATATCGACGACGAAGGAACGGAATTCTATGAGCATTTCCGTTTCGAGGCAGACAAAGGTCAGCAGATGATTCGTGTCGACAAGTTCCTTACCGACCGGATTGAGAAGACTTCGCGCAACCGTGTGCAGCAGGCTGCGGATGCCAACTGCGTGCTTGCAAACGGCAAGCCGGTGAAATCGAGCTATAAGGTGAAGCCCGGGGATATCATCAGCGTGGTGATGGACCGTCCTCGCTATGATTTTGAAATTATTGCGGAGGATATACCACTTGATATCGTATATGAAGATGATACTGTTCTTGTGGTGAACAAGCCTGCCGGGATGGTGGTCCATCAGGGCCATGGCAATTACAGCGGAACGCTTGTGAATGCGCTCGCATGGCATTTCCGCGATACTCCCGACTATGATGTCAACGATCCCCGGCTCGGTCTCGTCCACCGCATCGACAAAGACACTTCCGGACTTTTGGTTGTCGCCAAGACGCCGGATGCCAAGACCGATCTCGGCGCGCAGTTCTTCAGGAAGACGACGCGCAGGGAGTATGTAGCCATGGTCTGGGGAGATTTCGACGAGCCGAATGGAACCATCACGGGCAATATCGGGCGCAATCCGCGAAACAAGCTTCAGATGGCAGTTATGAGCGATCCCGTGCTTGGGAAACATGCCGTGACCCATTATGAGGTGCTTGAGAGTTTCGGATATGTGAGTATCGTGAAATGCGTGCTCGAGACGGGGCGGACCCACCAGATACGCGTCCATATGCTGAGCAAAGGTCATCCTCTTTTCAATGACGAGCGCTATGGCGGAGACAAGATACTGAAAGGAACTACATTTGCGAAATACCGGCAGTTTGTGGAAAACTGTTTTGCCGTGTGTCCGCGTCAGGCGCTCCACGCGCGCACCTTAGGTTTCCGTCATCCTGCCACAGGGGAGGAGATGAATTTCGAATGCCCGATTCCTCCGGATATGAATGCACTTTTTGAGAAATGGCGTCAATATAGGGCTAATAACGGCTGAGAACGGCTGAGTCGCAATCTGGACGTTGCCGGGAGATGTTTTTGGGCAGTTTTTGGTATTGTAGCAAAATTATTTGTTAACTTTGTGAATCAGTAACCGGATTATTCCCTGTCGACGAATAATTCTCATCTGCGGCCTCTTCATTGTGTTTTTTGCAATAAGCGGTTTAAATTTGAAATCTATGAATTCCGGAAATATAAATTTCAGCGATATCTCGCCATATGATGATTCCGTTTTCCACGAAAAGATGTCCCAGCTTGTTAAAGAGCCCGGGTTCCTTCATGCTGTGAACTATACTATGCCAAAGGAAGACGTTCCTGTACTTATCGACGAGTTGCTGAAGATAGACAATAAATACGATTTCCAGCATCAGGTGATGTATCCTTTTCTGGAAATGCTCGCGAAAACCACGACTTCGGGCATTTCCCTCGGAGGTCTGAAATATCACAATCCCGGAATGAACTATACGTTCATCACCAATCACAGGGATATCGTGCTTGACGCATCCTTTCTGAATCTTGCGTTTATAAGGAAAGGAATTCCGACCTCGGAAGTGGCGATAGGCAACAATCTTTTGATTTTCGACTGGATAACCGATCTCGTAAGACTCAACAAGAGTTTTATCGTGAAGCGCGACACCGGGTTGCGCGAGGGTCTCGAAGCCGCAAAGAAGCTTTCGGCCTATATCCACCATACGATTCTCGAGAAGCATGAGTCGATATGGATAGCACAGCGTGAGGGGAGAGCCAAAGACAGTTCCGACCATACGCAGGAGTCGCTGGTAAAGATGCTTGCGCTCGGAGGCGAGGGCACTTTCATGGAGCGTCTTAAGGAGATCAATCTGATGCCTGTTTCGATCTCTTATGAGTTCGATCCCAACGATTATCTCAAGGCCAAGGAATTTCTTATGCGCCGCAGAGACCCGCAGTTCAAGAAATCGCAGCGCGATGATCTTTTCAGCATGGAAACAGGTCTTTTGCAGTTCAAGGGGAAAGTGCATTTCCAGCTTACACCGCGCATCAACGCCAAGCTGGATCAGCTCGGCGATTTCCGCGACAACAATACCGCGGCGCGCTATGTCGGAAGTGTTATCGATCAGGCTATTCATAGAAGCTATGAGATTTTCCCGATAAACTATGTGGCTTTCGACATGTTGCATTCCTCCACTCGTTTCGCCCGTTTTTATTCGGAAGAAAAAAAGCAGGAGACTATTGATTATTTCAACAATCAGCTTGCCAAAGCCGATGTGCCGGATCTTTCGGAAGAGGAGCGCCGCTACATGATGGAGATGATGCTCGTGATGTATGCAAATCCTTTGAAAAACAAACTGAAGACAATACTCGGGGGGATGGAATGACCCGATCTGCATCTTTCTTTTTATGAGGACTTTCCCATGGGCCGGAATGCTGGCCATTTATTTGCTGTGTCTGTTGATAGACACATATATCTTTTTTGATATCCGACGTATGCTGTCGGGCAACCGGCGCAAAGTAGCTTTATGGATTCACGGAGTTGTTTCGGGACTCTGCATCGCTCTGGTTACGACGGTGGTATGCTGGCCGAAAAAATCAACCGACAATGATCTTCTTCCGCTTATGTGGATGATATATGTTCTGGTGAGCATATACATCCCTAAAATCATTTATATCATTTTCTCTTTGATAGGCAGGCTGTTCCGGTTTAGCAGAAAAGGGAAGCCCGTTTACTACGGAGCCTACTGCGGTATGGCGCTGGCTTTGTTCGCGTTCGGCTTCCTCTGGTGGGGTGTGATGTTCACGCGTAATGAATTGCGCGTGAACCGAGTTAATGTGGAGAGTGACCGTCTTCCGGCCTCTTTCGATGGATTCCGAATCGTGCAGTTCAGCGATGCCCACGTGGGAAGCCGCGGGGATGATGTCTCGTTTGTGGCAAAAATGGTGGACAGCATCAATTCCCTGCAGCCCGATTTGATTGTATTCACCGGCGATATCGTGAACCGCGCCACTCATGAAATGGAGCCCTTTCTGAATGTCCTGAGCCGACTCAAGGCCCGTGAGGGGGTATATTCCGTTTTGGGCAACCATGATTACGGCGATTATGCCGACTGGAGAAATCCCGCAGAGCGCGATGCCAACAACGCTTTGATGGCCGCATGGCAACGTCAGATAGGTTGGCGTATGCTCAATAATTCCCGTGATTTTATTTCCCGCGGCAATGATTCGATTGTCCTGATCGGGGTGGAGAACTGGGGGGAACCTCCTTTCAAACAGTATGGCAGCCTTGACGATGCCTACAGCCTGAGCCGGGATTCTTTATTCAATGTGAATGACAGACGATTTAAAGTTTTGCTTTCGCATAACCCTGAACATTGGAACCGGGAGGTGAGCAAAGTGTCGAATATCGATCTTACTCTTTCAGGACATACTCATGCCATGCAATTCATGCTTGGCGGCGCGAATCATAAATGGAGCCCGGCCATGTGGATATACGAGCAATGGGGTGGGCTGTATGAAAGGAAGAGTTCCGATGGAATTCCAATGCGAATTTATGTAAATATCGGTAGCGGAGAAGTCGGTTTTCCTTCTCGTCTCGGTTCGGCTAAACCTGAGATTACTGAAATAACCCTGCGCCGGACTGCCGGAAAACACTAAGCCGATGGATGAGACTATCGCACATAAGTCTGCCACTCATAAGGCAGTGTTGTCTTTGGGGTCGAATTGCGGCGACAGGGAGACGAATGTGACCAAGGTATTGACCGAGCTCTCGGGGATGTTTGGAGACATGAGAAACTCCGGGATATATGAGACTCCGGAGATCCACGGCAAGGGTGCTCCTTATATGAACGCTGTGGTTGAATGTGCGGTATCTCTCGATTTTGATAGATTCAATGCGTTGGTAAAGGAGATGGAGTTGCGCAACGGCCGCACTGCCCAAGCGCGGGCGCGAGGTGAAGTTCCCATCGATATAGATGTCGTCATCTGGGACCGCTCGGTGATTCGTCCCGCCGATTTCTCGCGCGAATTCTTCCAGATAGGCTATAGAAGAATACTCAGTGCCGAAGACAGGGCCTTATCAGAAGTTGGAGGCCCGGCGGTAGAGGAAGATACCGATGGCGAGGTAGACCACGTTCGGTATCTGCATTGCGATGAAGGGGGATGTGAGGCCGTTGACGGCAAATGAACTGGTTACGGCCGAGAAAAGTATATAGCTGAAGCTTAGCGCCAGTCCTATACCGATATTCAGACCCATTCCCCCTTTTGATTTTTTTGCCGAAAGCGACATGCCTATAAGCGTAAGAATGAAAGCGGCTGCGGTAGAGGCATATCTTTTCTCTTTCTCGATTTCGAAAGCTTTTATATTGGCAACTCCTCTCATTTTCTGCTTTTCAATATATTCGGAAAGCTGCGGGGTGGTTAGTGTCTCCTGATCGTTGGCGGCGATAAGAAAATCTTTCGGCTCGATGGGTATGATTGTGTCTTTCACAGTGCCGGTGGTGATTTTCTCCTTCATGCCGTTGAAGTCGCGGATCATATAATCGCGCACTGTCCAATGGTAGTTGCGGGTGGTATCATAGGAAATTGTCTGGGCTGTCATGCGCGACACAAGGTCTTTCCCTTCGAATTTGTCGAGTGTGAAACGATATCCTGTCTTGGTGGAGTTTTCGAACCGTCCGAAATAAACCACGACTCCGGGTTTTGCCATTAGCTGGATGTCGATTCCTGTTTCCACGCTCTTGTTTCTCACATACTTATTTGTATATGCGATTCGGGCCACGTTGCCCGGCGGAATGATGAAATTGCTTAGTACGAAAGTAAGCGCGGCGATCACAGCGGCGCCTATCATGTAAGGACGCAAAAGTCTACGGAAACTGACGCCGCTCGAGACGATGGCGATGATTTCAGAGTTGCCGGCAAGCTTGGTAGTGAAGAATATCACCGATATGAACACGAATAGAGGCGAAAGCATATTGGCGAAATAGGGGAGGAAGGAGGCGAAATAATCAAAGAGTGTTTCTTTGATAGGAGCCGTGAGGAAGGCATCGAGCTTTTCAGTGACGTCAAACATTGATATCACGGCCAGAATCAGCAGCGTGGCGAGAAAATATGTTCCGAGAAATTTCTTAAGAATGAAGATGTCGAGCACCTTCAGCCGAAAAATCGACCGAATTCTCGTCCAATTGATATTTAGCTTTAGCTTGAACTTTCTCATTTAAACCCTCCTGTTGTATGAAAAGCGATACGGCGCTCAGAGACGGCGGGTGACACGTTCCACCATTTCCGGTTTCCAGAGATGGAAATCGCCGGCGATTATATGTTTTCTTGCCTCGCGAACAAGCCATAGGTAGAACGCCAGATTATGGATAGATGCAATCTGCATTGCCAGAAGTTCCTGACTCACGAAGAGATGACGTACATAAGCACGCGAATATTCATGGTCCACCCATGCTGTTCCGTTGGGATCGAGTTCCGAATGATCGTCGGCCCATTTGAGGTTGCGCATGTTCATTATGCCCTCAGAGGTGAAGAGCATTCCGTTGCGGCCGTTTCTCGTGGGCATGACGCAATCCATCATGTCCACTCCGCGATCGATTGCCTCCAGAATGTTCGCCGGAGTGCCGACACCCATCAGATAACGGGGGCGGTCGGCGGGGAGAATCTCATTGACAACCTCTATCATCTCATACATCTTCTCCGTAGGCTCTCCGACGGCAAGGCCGCCTATGGCATTGCCGTCCGCACCGAGATCTGAAACGAATTTTGCCGATTCGCGTCTGAGATCGGTATAGACACAACCCTGCACAATCGGGAAATAGGCTTGAGAATGGCCGTATATGCCCTCGGTCTCTTTATATCGTTTCCAGCCGCGGGCAAGCCAGCGGTGTGTAAGGTCGAGCGATTTTCTTGCATATTGGTAATCGGCTGTTCCGGGGGCGCATTCATCAAGTGCCATCATTATGTCGGAACCGATGATTCGTTGAATATCCACAACTCCCTCGGGAGTGAAAAGATGTTTGCTTCCGTCGATATGGCTTCTGAAATACGCTCCCTCTTCCTTGAGCTTGCGGTTGGAAGATAGGGAAAAGACCTGGAACCCTCCGGAGTCGGTGAGAATCGGCCGGTCCCAGCTGTTGAAGCGGTGAAGCCCTCCGGCATTACGGATGATATCCATGCCGGGCCGCAGGTATAGATGATATGTATTGCCGAGAATAATTCTGGCGTCGATGTCCTCTCTGAGTTCGCGGGCGTGGACTCCCTTGACGCTTCCGACAGTTCCGACAGGCATGAAGATAGGTGTCGGTATCTTGCCGTGGTCGGTGGTTATCTCTCCGGCACGGGCGTTGCTTGAGGGAGCGAGGGCTTCGAGTTTAAAATCCATTTTGCAAATATATCTAAGCGCGATTGCAAATCTGTTTAGGCTTTAATCGCGGATAAAGTCATTCAAGATGCAAAGTTAGCGTAAAGCTGACAATCTTCCAAAAAATAATCCCGCACAAGGGATGCGGGATTACTTTTGGGAATATGATGTTTCGCTAAGTTGAGTATAAACAAGCAGGATCAGTCATCGAGCTTATGGATGATGAGGCCTGAACGCAGTTTGGGCTCGAACCAGGTGGTCTTGGGCGGCATGATGTTGCCGGTGTCGGCGATGTTGATAAGCTGGTCCATCGTGACGGGGTATAGAGCGAGTGCCATAGCCATTTCGCCACTGTCGACGCGGCGTTTGAGCTCACCGAGGCCGCGGATTCCGCCTACGAAGTCTATTCGCTTGTCGCTGCGGAGGTCGGTGATGTTGAGAATGTCGCGGAGAATGAGGTCGCTCGAAACTGTCACATCAAGCACACCGATAGGATCGGAGTCATTGAAAGTTCCCGGTTTGGCCGTCAACGAATACCATTTGCCGCCGAGATAAAGTGAGAAATTATGCAGAGCGGAAGGCGTGTAGATTTCCGATCCTTTTTCCTCCACGGTGAAATTCTCCGACAGACGGTCGAGGAACTGGGCCGGCGTGAGGCCGTTGAGATCCTTGACAACGCGGTTGTAGTCGATAATCTTGAGGTGTGATGCCGGGAAAGCCACGGCCATGAAATAGTTGTATTCCTCATTGCCGGTGTGTGCGGGGTTTGCCGCAGCCTTTTCTGCTCCTACGAGAGCGGCGGCCGCGGAGCGGTGATGCCCGTCGGCAATGTAGAGATTGGGG
>URNY01000043.1 GCA_900549375.1 uncultured Bacteroidales bacterium
TTGCGCTGCTGGAATTTCGTCATGATGCGCTTCATGGCTTTCATGGCTTCCGGGCGGTTCCCGTCATGATGCAAGCCGATTATCACGCATGCACCAGTCAGTGCTCCGCAGGTAGCCTCCATGCAGCCCATGCCGGATCCGAAACCGGCGCATACCTGAGCCATTGTCGCCTCATCGGCGCCAACCTCCGGAGCGAACGTGCAGCACACAGCCTGAGCACAATTCCATCTGCCCGACAGCTTCCTCTCACGGGCCTCCTCTATTTTCTTTTCCATTTGTCTAAATTTTACCACAAAGATAGCAATTTTTTTAAAGTTTTAAGAGTGTGTTTGAATTTAAATGAAATTAATACAGATAGAGATTTTTGAGGGATTTAAGCAAGTTGAGAATGGAGAAAACTATCGTTTTCGACTGCCGAAACTTGGCTTAAATCACCAAAAAGATCATCTGTAGTGATTTCAAGATTTCCCATTACCTGCTCTGAAAGTTAAAATCGGTTTAAATTCAAACACACTCTAAAACTCTGTTCCTTAAAATTTAAACGCGTATTTTACTGTTCAACCGATAGGAAATTCCGACTGATTGACGATAAAAATCGGGGACAGCGGAAATGAATTATTTTGAAAATTTAGTAACTTTGCAGTGCAATTCAGAAAGAGTTGCGTTTTATATGTATCTTATACAACTGTTTACAACCTGCAATCGCCCGGCAGTCAGAGATTGGGGCTATCTTGAAAACTGGAAGAGCACAGCTTCTCTAATCTAATCCTACGAGACATCTCCGAATCTTAGGAGAAAAATTTCATTCCCCTCTTTTGCCGGGGAGCGGCGGCGGTGATAATATCAATCGTTTTCCTGACATCCATTGTTCAGAGCGGACTGCCGTTTCAGGTATTCCATCAGGCATTGACAATCAATGGATTCACCGGCGCCGTGATGAGCGCGACATTCGGACCGGCCGTAATCGGCGAATGGCTGAGACATACGATGGCCGAGAATGCCTCGACACTGAGTTTCCCGTTGACAGATTTCAACAATGCCCCGGCCGGCATTCCGATAGCAGAGCTTTTCGGACTGGTGCAGGCCAGGGCATTGGTTGTATCGATGAAGGAGATTTATGGATGGCTGCTCATAGCGGGATTATTTTCTCTATTGATAATCCTGCTCAGCTACAGCCCCCTGCGGCCGGCGGCTATCTTCCCGAAGTGGAAGACAATCCGCCACACTCTGCGCCATATCGTCAGATTGCAGCAATAATCTCTATTCCCAATGGGTCGTAGGGAGTGTCATTTTTCGGGAGCGTCGGCAAACTCGTCGATGCTCCATTTTTCACGCCAGGGGATGGTGATCTTGCCATCGGCAAACTGCAAGGGAAGCCATACATAGCGGGAGGATTCGAGATCGGTCTTGTTCCAGCGGTCGAACATGGCTATATAGCAGTTTTTCTTACCGTAGACGGGCTGAACATATGTGCTCTGGGCGTAGAAAGTCTTGTCGGCATCCTTGCCGGTGCAGGGATTGCCGGTGAGCGTCCAGGGGCCCATCGCGGAATCGGCCACGGCGAGTTCCGCCTGATTCGGATCCCAGCCTGTGCAGCCCGAGGAGAGCATGTAATATTTGCCATCCTTTTTGAAAACCGCGGGAGCCTCACGTGCCAGTCCGATGAAGTTGCGGGTGAACTTACCGGTAGGCTTCAGATAATCGTCGGTAAGTTCGTTGATGTGGAGCGTCTGGTTATTTTCCGAGGAGGCAAACTGATAAGCCTTTCCGTCATCATCCAGGAATATTGTCTGGTCGCGGCTCATGGCGTCGTTGGGGCGGAAGGAGCCGAGGTATTGGAAAGGTCCTGTAGGGGAATCGGCCACGGCCACGCCGGCACATGCCTTGCTATAGTCGGCGCTCTCGACATGGGCCCACATCACGAATTTGCCGGTGCCGGCGTTATATACTACTTTGGGGCGCTCCAGAACTTTGGAGGGATGCAGGTCGTGCGACGGATCATCGGGCACGGTCGGCAATACGATACCTTCGAATGTCCAGCTCACCATGTCGGGCGATGAATAGCAGCCCACACCGGTCACGTCCGTGCGGTAGCATTCCCATGTGGCCCATTCGGGCAGTACGGTCTTCCCTTTCTTATATTCACCATACCAGTAATATTTACCGTCATGGTAAAGGATTCCGCCGCCATGGGCGTTGATAGGTTTACCGGCGGTGTCGAGCCATTCCTCACCTGGTACAAAATCCTTGGCGGCCACACCCGGCATCAAAGCGGGCAACGCAAAAGCCATCGCGATCGTAAGCAATAATCTGTTTCTCATTTCTGGAGTTCGGATTTGAATTTACGGAAAATAAGTTATCCAAGTTTGCATGTATAATTAACATTAGACTCTTCGCTTCGAGAATTGCTGGAAGCGGACGCATCTGGGATGCGTCCCTACATCCGCCGATTCAATGTCAGCTATTCCTTCAAGATGCAATGTTGTAGGGACGCATCCCAGATGCGTCCGCCGCAATCTATCAGAGTCCTACCGCAAAGTTAGCATTTATTCTGCTCTTCAATATATCCGGAATGTTCAAAATGAGGGGCAAATCATTCACTATTCATGGCATTCAAACCATGAAACCAAAAAATTTCACGAACATGGTCTTCAATTTTTATAGCCTTCAATTTTTATAAAAGAGACTTTATCTCTTTTGCGTATTTGGAATGATCTCCCAAATCGGGACGGCCCTGAGCATTTCCTTTGCGGTCAACCAGAATGTAATAGGGAATTCCCACAACTCCGAAACGTTTGTGAAGCTTTTCCATCTGTTCACGCGTCAGTTTATAATGAAGCCCTTTTATTTTGGGAATCATCTTGAGATATTGGAAATGGTCGGATGATTCATCCGCAATATAAACCCATACGATATCTTCATTTGAAAGTTCTCCGTCTTTAAGAGGTTCATTCTGCTTCAACGCTCTGCGGCAGGGGGCGCACCATGTGTTCCAAATGTCAACAACCACAACCTTCCCTTTATGCGGAGCCACAATCGCATCGAATATCTGTTCAACCGGAACATCGGGAACGGGCTCCGGAGTCACGGAACTGTCCAGAGCCGCAAGTTTTCTGTTCATCTCTGCATAGAGTGAGTCGGCAACCTGAGCGAAGAGAGGATTGGAGAGACTTCTCATTTCGTCTACATCTTTTCTGCTGAGTACGGCATTGCCGGCTTTTTTACGAATCTCGGAAAGCATCCTGAGAGATTTGGAGAGATCTCCTTTTACGCCATAAGCATTCCAGTCGGCGACACCGATTCCTTTTTCAGCCCCATAGATAAGAAGACGTGGATCGGAAACATCAAACCATCCGGTTACTTCCCGGAAATCCTCATCTGTCAGTGTGGCGGGAATTGAATCATACGAAAATGGCTCATCCCACCTTCCGGTAGTGGTCAGATAGTGGTATCTCATCAGATTCTTATGGCCGCCTACGGCAGTAAGAACCATGTCGCGTAGCATCAGTGTCTGCACTTCTTTCTCCATCTCGGGAATATCTGCCCGGCGGATTGAATCCAAGGTTGCGAGATATCCCGTTTTCAAGGCATTCATATAGGATTTCCTGTCGAGATCATATAACTTTTTCTCTCCATTCCGGAGCCACGATGAATAATCCTTGCGCATCCCGGAATACATTCGGTCAAGATTGTTCAACGACCCGTTGTGCATGATGTACCAATCACTTGGAATTTCATCCGGATCCCGTTGTCGCATTGCCGGGGATCCGCTGATGGTGCCGTCGAGATAGCAATCCACGGTTTCCCCCGGAATGATGCTGAAGTTCGCATAAGGAAGATAATTGTTCCTGTCCCTGATCTGAATCCGGGCCGGGCCATATTGTGTGAACCTTACGGTTGCATCGCCCTTCTTGTCAAACTTCATTTTAGCGCCTTTTTCGCCATTTACAACCTCATCTATAATGAAACTCAGTTTGGATCCGAATTCCGGGCGACCGCCTAAGAAGTGGACATTGACAGTCGATTCTCCAACACTTAGAGTCTGCGCAGGCAGCGGACCGTCCTTGAAATCCTTAATTATGCCCTTGGGAAGTCCTTCCGGCAAAGGGCGCGGAGAAGATGAATCACGGTTCAACAGGACGTCGGCAAGAATCCAGTCTCCCTTGGAGTTACCTGCCTTGAAATCGAATTTATAGGTAGTGAGAGGAAGAGGGTCGAATATAAGTGTGAAAGATGCTTTTCCGCTTTCGGGAATATATAGTTTTTCCCCCGGAACAATATTCCGACTCGATTTGAGCGCATATTCTTTCCCATCGGTCTCGAGCACCGCATCGGGACTGAGTTTTATCGATTTTTTTGGCCGAAATTTAGCATCAAATGTGACGATCGTCGCCGTATCGCTCAGTTCTACCCGGGAAATATCGATAATGTTGGTATTGGTATAACTAATGAACGGATAGTTTACAATCCGCTTACCGGCCACCATGCAAAGACATAGCCCCATGGCAAGGACTGTGACTACTGAGAATCTTTTCATCCTTAAAAGTTGTTAATTTATGGATTCGCGTATCGCTTCGATTCCCTGAACGGAGAGTCCGGTGACCGAAGATATCATTTGAACGTCCATGCCGGCGGCAAGCATTTTTTTAGCAACGTCGGCAACCCCTTGCGCACGACCTTGCGCACGACCTTCCGCGCGACCTTGCGCACGACCTTGCGCACGACCTTCCGCGCGACCTTCCGCGCGACCTTCCGCACGGCCTTCCGCACGGCCTTCCGCACGGCCTTCGGCAAGACCTTGCGCACGCCCTTCCTCAAGGCCTTCGGCGCGTCCTTCGTCGCGGGCTGTATCCAGGACATCGTTCTGAACCCTGATGGTATCCATATGCTCATCGTAAGCCCTGCGTTCCTTTGCCGTCATCGACAGGTATTGAAGTTTCTTCTTCACTTCCTGAAGTCCCGGCGTGCGGGTGTCCTCCTTGACCTTTCCGGTCTTCAGATAGGTCATCCATTCATCGAGCGGACTTTCCGGTATCTTGTCGTAGACGTTGACACGAACAAGGTAATATTCGGGAAAGACCTCCCGCGGAAGATGCTGCACGATCACTCCCTCCTCCTTGGTGTTGACCAGAAGGTCGCTGCCTGTGTGGATTCCCTTGAAGCGCGTCACTCCATGATATACATAGTCGTCGCCCTGACCGAAGTCGCAATAGAGGATGCTGATGGAATACACTTTCTTCACATGGTCGTATTTGTCGCCGATGTTGATGTGCTCGGTGATGGCCTTGCAGGTGCCGTAGAGTATACGCTGGAGATAATAGAGCTGGCGGGTGAGCTGCACCTCTATGATTATGAGGTGCCCCTTGCTGTTCTTGGCTTTGATGTCGACGCGGTTGAATTTATCGGTGTCCGAATCCTGATTGGATTCGCTCTCAAGCAGCTCGACAATCTTCACTTCCTCGCCGAGGAGCACGGAGATGAACCCCTCGAGGATCCCGAAGTTGCTTTTGTCCCTGAGCATATGCTTCATCGCCCAGTCAAACCTGATGTATGTATTCTCCTGCCCCATAGTTTATTCTGATTTTCCTACAAATATAACACAATTGCGAATACATTGCAAATCCAGGCAAAGCATTCAGGCCATCCTCCTAAATGGAGAGTTTTAAATTCGGTAGCACGGCATCTATCATGAGCTGAGGGACCTCGCACTCACCGGCGATGAGAGGCCAGCGTGAAGACACTTCCGTAATCCGATCGATAGTTTCGGCAGCTTCTTTTATATTGTTGCGTTTTGCAAATTCCAGAAGATCTTTACGGGTTATGTCGTCAAACTTTCCATTAATCGACATCTGATGTTGTGCTGTCCATCCTCCTTTTGGATTATATGCAAATCCCATATCGTAGGCAGGCGAGAGACTCCATTTGCCTTGTCTGTCCATAAGGAAGGAGATGTTCTTGGTATGATCGTCCTGATTGCGTATCACCACATTGAATACCATACGACGAAACATTTCCTGTGCCTGAGAGTATGGAAGCCTCAGGGCTCTCATTACGTTAAACGCCTGTTCGTAAGAATAAGACCGGGGATTGCGGTAGTCATAGTGTGCTATGCCGCAAAGCGTCTGCATGTGGATTTTCTCTCCGTTCCGACGGTCAAAACGCTTGGTAAGGAAATGGGCGCGTCCATTTTCTTCTATAAGACTGCAATCCGACATCTCTATGCCGCATTCTTTCACAAGTCTATAAAATGAGTATTCCAGACGGCCGAAATTCTGTGTTGCCCTGAATCCTGCTTCGGCAGTGACGCCATCGAGTTTGATAAGGTAATAGTCAAAGCCCTCCGGCGCATCAATCTGTCCGGAACGCACTTCCCCTGTCTGTGGATTGTAGGCTATAATGGCTTTTGCCCTTTGTCCCCCGGCAGAGGTGCCGAGGCGCACAATTTCTGCTATCGCTGCCTTCTTGTCTTCTTCAAGATTCGCTCCGAATTCTTCTTTTTCCGATAGTGCCTCACTTGCCACTTCGACAAGGGAGTCAAGCTCTATCCTGACATCCGAACCGTAGGGTGCATCCATGGCCGGCTCAAACTCCAATGCACCCATGCATCGTTTGCCGAGGAAACATAGCGTCTCCACTGCATTTCCGCTGCTACGTCCGGTGAGCGCAAGCCAACGGTCGAACAATGCCCGCCCGTAGGTATCCGGCAATGAATCAGCAAGCATCCCCGGAAGCCCCTTGAATGTCTCGTGGCCTATGTCGGAAAATGAATAAACCCTACCAGGACGAACAGGCATTAAAATCGGTGATGGCTCCAACCCTTTACCGATGAAACTGTCGGCATACTCGAAGTGCGCCAGCTGGCGATTATTGTCCCATCTGAATGTACCGACAGGTTGGCCATACAGATTTACTCTTGCTATGTCTACCATTCCGATTCCTCCGTATTTGGCTGTTGATTGGTTTTGTTGTTACCCCTTGCGCGTTTGCGCTGCTTCTTGTTAGCCTCAACAAAAGCAAAGTATTCATTGGGACTCATATCTTCCTCCTTAATGAGAGAAGAGAACCGATCCAGTTCGCCCAGAACGCGAAGCACACGCATCAGGGAATCGAAATAGCTTATGTCGCCTTTCTCGATTTTCTTTAAAGTCGTAAGAGAAACTTGCGCCTGTTCTGCGAGCGAGGCCTGCGTGAAGTTCTGGCGGAGTCTCAGGCGCCTTATTTTCTGTCCCACCCTCCGACGGATTTCCCCGTCGGGCAACATATAAATATTCTCCTCCATAGTCGTAGTTGCGTCTATTAAGCTACAAATATAACAATAATAGCTTTAACTACGACTATTTATTAAGGAATATTTAGCACAATATTTCCTTCGTATCACTTTTATTTATCGCCGGTGACGAGACCCTGCTTTTTCTTCTCGTATTCCTGATAGCTCGAGGCATAGATGCCGATGTTGCTGACATAACCCCATTCGTCGCCTTTCGAGACCGAATACCAGCCATCGTACATTTCCGACATGGAATCATATACGCAGGGTACGGTAGGAATACCTTGATAATCGATCACACCCCATTTGCCTTCGCGATTCACCATGGCATAGCCTAACTTGTCGAAATTACCGGCCTCATCGTAGATACACTTTACTACAGGATAGTTATCGGGCGTGATGAAGCCATATTTACCTCCTTTCTGTACGCGTGCCAGAGCACCTTTACCGGGAATGTCAATGAAGCCGGCGGCAGACTCATAGCCATAACCGATAACGAGCACAAACTTTCCCTCATCCTTCGTGAGGTTGTAATATCCGTAAGGACGTTTTGTCAGAAGATCGGGAACTTCCAACGGGTCGGGCGACTGAATCGGCTCCGGGTATTTCATGCGGTATTCCGTCTGTCCGAAAACCACCCAGACCATCCCCAACATCCACCCCGCTATCAATATTAATTTTCTCATAGTTCAATTTTTATCGGCTCTAATATAATGAATTTTTTCTGAAAGCAACTATTAAGAAAAACTTAATAGCTCATCCATTGTACTGCTTTCTCGTGTGCGGCTGTTCACCGGAAGTTAAGCGGATGGTAAGGGCGGTGATGTTGTCGCGGGCGCCGGCGGCTTTGGCGAGGGCGAGGAGGCGGTGAGGGTCGGTGTAGTTGGCCTCTATCGCATCGTCGGAGATGAGGTCGCTCAGACCGTCGGAGCAGAGGAGATAGGTGTCGCCAGCAATCGGTTTCAAATCGGTGATGTCGGAGATGAATTCACGGGGGTCGTTGCCCATGAAATTATATATCAGATTCGATGGTACGTCCGGATTGCCGGTGCGCTCGCGTTCGGAATGGTCTACGGATATCTGCTTCAATACCCCGTCGCGGATGCGGTAGCAACGGCTGTCGCCTACATTTATCAAATATATCTTATCAGACGTGAAGAGCAACGCGACAAATGTAGAGCCCATCTCGGCGAGATCCTCTCGCAAACTCGCGGTTTCGAGAACAAGCCGGTTTGCCTCTATTGCCCATTCTTTCAGTTCCGACAGGGTTTCAATTAGTGGATGCGTCTTTACAAACGCGCCGAAAGAGCGGCATACGATTTCGGATGCCACCTCTCCCCCGCTGTATCCTCCCATGCCGTCGGCCACGGCGAAGGCCACGCAATCCTCCGCCACCTCGATCTCGCCGTCGCTGGATCCATCGCGCAACAGTTTTCCTGCGACATAGGCCATATCTTCATTGTTTTCCCTGACATTTCCTATATCGCAGACGGCCTGATATTTCAACAACATCTGACTCATTGCTCCGTGACATCGAAGATATACGTGCCGATATCCACCACATCGCCCGGAGAGAATCTCACCGGCTTGTCCGGCTCGAGCTCCACATCATTCACGAGCGTGCCGTTGGTACTTCCGAAATCCACGATATACCAGTCGCGGCCACGCTTGACAAACTTCCCGTGACGGCGTGAAATCAACGAACAATCCTCCAACAACACAGAATAATGAGTATCTTTTCCGCGGCCAATCACCGCCTCATCTTCCGGAATGATGACAATATCCTCTTTCCGGGCTTTCAGCACAGTTCTCTTGCGGCGCCCCCCGATAGTCTTGTCGACAATGACGTTTTCATCTATAGTTTTATCCACCGCCGGAGTTTCTTCAGCGGAATCCACCTTCCAGCCTGTATCCGTTTTTCCGCTCACGGCGATTTCTGCCTTCCGCGACACCATCGGTTTGCCACAATCTGCGCAGAAATTGTCGACACCCAATGCGCCGCAATTCAAGCATTCCAGCAATTCGACGCCACACATGTCGCAATATCTGCTGTCGTCGGGAATCGCCTCCCCGCAGGCCGGGCATATTATCTCTTTATCTTTCATAGTTGCGGTATATCTTCTTCCTCGATAATTGTAAGTGCATCGGGATTGGTGAGTATTACACTTGTGTCTGCGGCTATGCGGTTACCCTGCATCTCAATGACCTCGTTGAGGAGATTCACGGCCTCGCGGGCATTGCCGAAATGCAAACCTTTGTTTGCAATCATATCCCGCATGCGTCTTTCCAACGCACGTTCGGCATCGGGAGTCATGGTGAATTTACGCTTTTTGAGGTTGATTTTGAAAATCTTCGTCAAAGCTTCGGCGTCATAATCATCGATATGGAAACGCTTGTTGAAGCGACTCATCAGTCCGGGATTGCCGCGACGCACAAGCTCCTCCATACGGTCGGCATACCCCGCGATCACCACAACGAACTTCCCTTTGTCGTTTTCCATGCGGGTCATAAGTGCATCGAGAGCCTCGTTGCCGGTATTGTTCTGGCTACCAGGAACAGGCAGAAGATTATAAGCCTCGTCGATGAAAAGGACGCCGCCCATGGCTTCGTCGACAGCTTTGTCCATGTTCTGCCCCGAAGCATTGACATAGCTCGAAAGGATCGACTTGGCCTCTCGCTCCACCACCTTGTCCGAAGGCAACACGCCCGCGGCGTGAAGCACCTGCCCCAGACGCTTGGCGATCGTGGTCTTGCCCGTGCCCGGATTTCCTGTGAGGATGATATTCACAGGCTGCAGCGCCGCGGCACCGAGACCGCGTTCCATACGCAGACGGTTCACCATCGCCACATTGGCGAGTTTCCTTATCTCCTGCTTTATATCCTCCATGCCGATAAGGTCGTCGAGCGTGGCTATCACCTCGTCGACGGTCATCGGCGGATTCTCGTTCTCGCCGGTAAAATCGGCCATAGTGATCGTAAACTCCGAATCCGGGTTGAAACCGGGCTTATTCATGTCGGCCTGTATACGGGAATTCTGCGCGCGGACAGCCTTCTCCACCGCATTGCGCACTTCGCGGGCGTTGGCGAAATCCTTCTTGCGCGAAACATACATCTTCTCGAAGAACTTGCCGATAGCTTTCTCCGCTTTCTCATCGAGCGAATATCCCTGCGCCTTGATCATGCGCCGACCGATTTCGGTGAGTTCACCTCCATTATAATCGCGGAAGTTGACCGTGACGTTGAAACGGGAGGATATTCCCGGATTGGCCGTTGCGAAAATACCCATCTCCCGCGGATAGCCGGCAAGAATAACGATGAGCTTGCCTCGCCGGTCCTCCACATTCTTGATAAGAGCGGTAACGGCCTCATTGCCGAACGTGTCGTTTTCTCCGCCCCACATATCGTAGGCCTCGTCGATAAAAAGCACTCCCCCCATAGCGCGGTCGAAAGCCGCATCCACCTTGGGACCGGTATGACCCATATACTGCCCTTTGAGGTCTTTGGAGGCCACCTCCACAAGCTGGCCGGAGGGGAGTATTCCCATCGCGCTCAATGCATCAGCGAAAACTCGGGCCATCGTGGTCTTGCCCGTGCCGGGATTGCCAAGGAAAAGATAATGGTCCTTAAGCTCGTAGGTCTCGCCGGGATGAAGTTTCTGAAACGCCTTGATAGAGTTGACTATGCCGGTCATTGTCTCCTTGATCTCATCCACTCCGACATACTTGTCGAATTCGCCCATGACCTCTTCGAGCGTCTTTGGAACATATTCCTTTCCGGAAATATCCTCCGGCTGTACAACGGTTATCTTCTTCCCTTTGCCCCGGCGGGTAGCGGCCATCACCATCTCGTTGACCTTTGCAACGGCCAGATGGGCGTTGGCGAATAGCTCGCTGTTGCGGCGCTCATGATTGAACACCCGCTCGAGTTTGGCTTTTGCCTCGGCAGAAAGCCGCATCGAATATTTCTCTTTGAGAATCGTCTCCGAAATCCCGGCCACCTCCACCGGCGTATAATCCACGAGCTTGAGATTGAGGCCGAAAAGCGCTTTCAAGGCAGGGCGTTCCTCGATATAGCTCTGGAGCTCCTGACTGCCGTCGATTATAAGGATCAGATGCTGGTCGTCGAGGTCGAGCGAACTTGCGGCATTGCTGAAGAGATATTCGAGCGGCGTACCCGTAAGCTCCTCCGACTTGTCGCGCGGCAGAAGCTTATGGGCATCATCAACGCTCACAAATTCAATCTCACCCTCGCTCAGATCGAGGTCATCGATATTCAGCGGCGAAAGATACTTCCCCTTCTTGAAATCGAAAATGCCGTTATCTATCATCATAGCGGCGAGCGCATTGGCGAGCTTCTTCTTGCCGCTTCCTGCAGGACCGGTGATCAGCACGTTGAGATTCATCGTGTTGAGCACCTTCCGACCGCGCTGCTTTATAAGAGTGTTTACCGTGGATATAAAATCACGGATCTCGGTCTTCTGCGTCTCCATGCCCACAATCGGGCTCAGGTTGTCATCGCAATCGTCGTAGGATATTTCCTCTTCAGACACATCGACGGCTTCGACAAACTTCTCGCCGCAATAGCGGCAATAGAGAGCCTGATGGCGATTCTCCCTATCGCATTTCGCACATTTCTTCATAGACACTATTTTTCCGGGCGAGACATAACATCCATCTGATGCATCACGCCGTTCCTGTCGTAATAGTGGGCACGGTAGCTCTTTTCTCTTGAATCGTAATCCACAGAGATTGTCTTATGGTTGATCTCGGCATCCTTCACATAGAATGTGAAGTGTTCGGGAAGCGTATCCTTGTCGCTCGACACAACACCGGAAGCTTCCACAGGTGCCTGCCCGGCAATTACCATCGTGCCGAAGATCTTCTTGCCATCCTCCACGGAGTCGATATTGCATACGATAGTGGTGGAGCCGCCGGCGTATTTCGCTTTCCATTGGCCGAGCACCCATTTCCCTTTCTGTACCTGGACAGCTTCCACCTCCGAAGTCCAGGAATTATCGCCGCTTAGCGCCGGAGTCCAGAAATACCACAGAACGAAGAGCATCCAGACCACGCTGACCCATCGCCAGCCGTCGAACGAGATGTTGGCGCGGTTTGTCTGGTCGTAGGAATCCTGCATCTCCGCATATTTGGTTATGACATTCTGGAGTGTGTTGCCGCTGTCCTTATACGCATAATAGAGGGCGTCGAGCTGACGGTATTCGAATTCATCCCCTCGGATTTTCTTGCCGCCGGTGTCGACCTTGTGGCGGTGCATAAGCTGCCAGCATCTCAATATCAGATAATAGGCGAGCACCACAATCAGGGCGATCAGCAACAATTGCGGGAAGAGTGCGAAACCGAGATAGAATATCAGGGTTAGCACAGCGCCGGATACGGCTCCCGGCACAATCGTGGACCAGAATCCGAAACCCCAGAGGGTAGCGCTGAAACATATCGAACCGATGGAGCAAATTATGAAGGTAGGCACGATATGTCCCTTGATGGGGTTCACGTCGGGGAGACCTCCGATCAAAAGGCCGATGAGCATTATTATCGTCGGGATACCTCCGAGAAGCAGGAAGAGGTTGCGGCGGAATTTCACCCCTTTGTCGCTCTTCTTGATCGAGCCGGCGGCATCGTCGATCTCCTCCAGAGCCTCTTTGTAGCGGTTGGCATAATAGTTTCCGGGAGCGTACTTATCTATAAACTCGAGATACTTGGCCGTCTCCTTCTCGTAGGTGAATTTCGGGGAGAGGTCGAGCGCCGGATTCTCCTGGAAGAAAAGCGTGAGCCATGAATCGAGCCAGGACTGCGGTTCGCCCCCTTTTACGAGGGTGGCCTGCCGTTTGCCGATAGCTCCCGCCACAACATCTCGCGGAAGCGAATCGAGATCTTCCGGTTTGGTAAGCTTTTTGCCATCCAGCGGATAGTAGGGAGCGCGACCGAGAAAACCGGCGATACCCTTGAAGACGCCGATGATGAAATTATAGGGACCGGGCTTCGACATGTTGTCCTCGCTCTCGTCGTCGGTGCAGAAGCGATACCACTGCAGAAATGTCATGTAGGTCTCGCCGCGCGACCGCAGATAATCGCCGACACGGGTATCTTCAAGCTGCATGAAGAATCCGAGGCCATCCTCCACCGACACCGTTCCGCCGATGATCTCGCCGAACTGATGTTCGAGCACCTTGCCGATCTCCTCCACCGAATAACAGCGGTCCTTGGCCTTGAGATCAGTGCTGAAATAATAATCGGCGCCCGGATCCAGCTCGTAGGCTATACGGAACGGAGAGTTGGAATGATAGTCGGCCGACGAGGCATCATCGGAAGCATTGTCCTGAAGCAGACGAATCTTGCCCGCAAGCGCCGGATTGCGCCGCGAAAGCCACACAACAAAGGCGGGCGACATAAGCATATTGGCGTTGAGATAGCCGAAATCTTCGCCGTTCTTATGCAGCACATCGAGCAGTTCCGCCACCGTGTCGACATTTACGAGGCCATCGGTCGCGGAATACATAACCAGAGGAATTTCGGGATTAAGAAGAAGTGCCAGATAATAAGATGATATCATTCCCTTTATCATCTCATCGAGACCGGAAGGCACCGAATCGAGATATTTCTGCACCGTATCTATCGTCTCTCCCAGACCGGCGGCGCGAAGGTAAATACGGAGGGAGGATTCCGGATCGGTCACCTCCGAGGCCATCTTGGAATGACGTTCGGCCACATATATGCTGATTTCGCGGGGGTCGGCGAGCACGGTGCCGTCGGGCGCGGTATAGGGCATTGCCGGGTCGAGCATATATGCCACAGCCATCAGTCCGGCATCCTGAGTGGAGGGATAGATATTTTCGACGATCTCCTCCACATTCACCGCCACTTCGTTGGCGCCTGCCTCCTCAAGCCAGCGCGTCACGCGGCCCGAATAGAGATATTTGCGGCCTAAAGTCTTGTCGGTAACGAGCAACTGAGCCAGTTCCGCCGGAGAATGAGCCACAAGCCCTTTTGCTGAATTGAACACGACCTCAAAATTCGAGGCGCACTTCTCCCCGGAGAAAAGATCGGTGCCTTCGGCCCATCTCCTTATATCTTCGAAATCGGCGCGGTCGGCCATCTTGAGGCGCGTCAGAGCCCTGATGAGCGACATCATGTGGGCCGACATACCCTCCGGCTGCGGCAAAGATTCATTCATCTTGTCGCGTAGAAGCCGACTCTCGTTGGCCGTGAGCTTATCCTTCCCCAGCCAGAGGCAGAGCAAGGCTACGCCGAGAGAATAATAATCGGATTTCACGCCGATTTCCGCAGGCTCGCCGGGCACCCGCGAATAGAACTCGGGAGCGGCATAGACAGGCGAGCGCATGTCGTCGACGCGGCATGTTCCCCCCTCTTTGCATTCCGCAGAGATGCCGAAATCTGCAAGCACGATATGCGTCTTCCCCTTGTCGGCATAGAAGAAGTTGGCCGGCTTTATATCGCGGTGGAGAATGCCGTGTTTTGCGAGAAAATCTATGGCTGAAGCCATCCTGAGAGCCACGTTGCGGAGCGCCTCCTCATCTCCCTTGAGCACTATGCCATCCAGCGATCCTCCTTCGCAGAAGTCCATCAGCTCATAGTCGTTCTTCTGAGAATTGACGGGATTTTCCCACACCCCATGACTGATGATGTTCACGAGCAGCCCGCTCCCCCCGAGACGACGTATCTTCTCGAGAATTTCATGATTCGGACGATGCTCGGGGTCATAGTAATAAACTTTGAGAGCATATTTCCGGCCCTTGTTTGTAACGGTGAAAACTATAGCCTCGCCCGAAGAATCTGAAAGGATGCCTTCGTTTTTATATTTCACCCCCTCGAGAATGAATTCCTGAGGCCATTCCTGCGCTTCGGGGGCGGCATCGGTCCGGAGCATCCTCTTACGGATACCGACGGCTGTGGAATGCCTGTCGTAGGGCTGAGGACCGTTGTCGGAACCTCTCGACGCCTTCGCTGTGGCGTGTGTATCTGAATTCTGACCGCGCGCGGCTTTGCCGGTGGCGGGTGCGTCTCCGTCGCGGCGCGCGCGGCGGGTGGTATGTTCGTTTGCCATAATCAATCTGATGAACTGTGAGTGGTATAGGTGCTTGATCCCTGATATTTCTTATCGAGCACAACGCGCACATAATCGCGTTTACGCTCCTTGTGGCCGCAACACTGACATTGATAATGGAGCATATAGCGGTCGTAGCGCACATTCTCCTTGTAGTGGTCGCGGCGCCAGTCGGTGTCTCTTTCGTAATGATTCTTCACATTCTCGCGCCATGAGGAGTTCCCTTTCGTCACCTGAGTCCAGGTCTGCCAGCGGCGTGTGCGCGATCCCAGCTGATGCGAGGTGGAGGTGTCTTCCGTTTTCTCTTCGCTTTCGAGGAAATCCTTGTCGACAAGCTCCATAGCCTCCATGGCGCGGCATTTCTGACAACGCACGTGCGGTATCTCGTCGGCAAGCGGGACGAACATCGCCTGACAAATCATATATGTGGAGGCGATAAGGAGGATTTCCCAGAACAGATATTCGCCCCATGTCATTGTCATTATAATCCAGTAATAGGCGAAAAGGATAGTTACCACCGCTATGAGGATTTTCACTGCGGTATCCGAGAGCGGATAAAGCACATGACGGAAATAGAGCAGGATGTAGAAGAACAGGACTACCGCCGACGGCACCGCGAAAAGCCAGAGCAATCCGCCGATACCGATGGCTATGCGTTTGATCCAGTTCCACGTTTTCTCCAATGCGGAGTCGCAGAACTCCGAAGGTTTGAGCGAATCATAAAGATCGCCGCGGGCAAGAAATGAAGTTAGTGGCAGGTCGATTAATTGCGATGAAAGGGGAAGATATTTCCATATCCATGAATTGCGGTCGGTGGAGAGCCCCAGACTGACAACCGAGACCGTTGAATCGGGAGCAACCGTAAGGATAGGCTGATAGAACTGACCGGAACTCTTGTCGAAAACCGATGTGTTTAGCGTTACCTTCCGCGCGCTGTCGGTCGGGAAATTCTGCAATATCGGGCCGTATTTTTTCTCTACTGCCTCAATATTTTTGCCGACAACCGTGCGCTCGAATTTCTCACGGGACGCAAAATGCGATGATGAATGTTTCCGAAGGATAAATTTATGGCTGTCCTTGAAGGCGGGGAAATAATCTGTCGGATAGATATTGCCGCTTTTCGAGCCGTCGGCGAGAGTGCCGAAAAATTCCCATCCGAGGATATGCCCGTATTTCGATTCGGTCTTGGGAATGTTGGTGAGCCGGATAGTGTCTCTGGGATTGACTTTTTTGCTATGGGTCAGAACCGGCATATCCACATACCAGGGCTTGATCCATCCGCGCACCCCTGCCGGAGTCTCTACAAGATAATCCATGAATATTCCGTCGCCGTGCACGCCGAGCATTTTCACGCTGTCGCCTTTGGCAACCGGAATCTTTACCGTATCATTGCCGAACACGGAAAACATGTTGCCGTTGGCCGTCACGGCCATCATGGGGCCATCGGTGCGCAGGCGGCTGCTTTCGAAAACCGAAGCTCCCGCAACTATCAATACGAGAAAAACGAGGACCGCGACGCTTACCCACGGCATCCCCGGCTTATAGGGTGATGTTTTAGCCATTTGCGTTTTATTCTATTTTTAGAGTTGTCCTGACAATATTTGCCCCGTACAATTCATCATTGTATTGCTCGGGCGTCAGATATATCCATTGGCCTCCCAGTTCGGGCGACACGCAGTCTGACGGGCATGGATGCAATGCACTGCATACATTGCACCTCCACATCATCGGGTGATAGCCCGACATATCGTATTCCATCTCGACCGTTGCTATTTTTCTTGCCGAATAATAGTCGCGCTGTTGCTCGGGAGTGAAATCGGGCGGCGGCGTCAAGGCCGCAAGGGCTGCATCCATCTCCGCGGCCTTTTCGCGATAGGCGGCCATAATGTCGTCGAGCCGCAGGCTCTCGGCCTGATATTGCTTTCGGCTCTCGACAACCGGCGCCGGCTCGGGCGCCGGCA
>URNY01000044.1 GCA_900549375.1 uncultured Bacteroidales bacterium
GTCCTTGGCAACGGCGATCTGGAAAGCCACTGGGACAACGACCGCAAGATGGTGGCGATAAACGCCGACATTCGCGACAGCTCCAATCATGGCGCAAAGATCAATGGCGGCATTTTCTTAACTCGCGATTCCCTTTCGTTTGATATGAATGCCGATAAGGTGAACATCGCCTTCCTCAAACCGTTCATGTCGGCGTTCACGTCCGATGTAGGCGGACGGGCTTCGGGCAAAGTGAAACTTTACGGAACCTTCAAGGATATAGATCTCGCCGGAAAAGTCTTTGCCGATTCCATAAGCATGAAGGTGGACTATACAAATGTTTATTACCATGGGAGCGATTCGGTGAATATCATGCCCGGTCACATCGAGATTCCCGATTTCACTCTTTACGACAAATATGGGAATACGGCGCGTCTCAGCGGATATGTGAAACATCACTATTTCCACAATCCGGAATTTGGATTCCGGCTCAACAACGCCCGCAATCTTCTCTGTTACGATACCAACCGGCGCATAAATCCCGACTGGTATGGCACAATCTTCGCCTCAGGATCCGGCACTCTGCAGGGGCGCCCCGGAATCGTGAGCATCATGATGGACATGACTACATCTCCGAATTCCGATTTCACGTTTGTGTTGAGCGAGACGCAGACCGCCGCAGATTATACCTTCCTCACATTTTCCGACAAGAAGAAAGAACTGATAGAGGAGGAGACAGGCACTATAGATGTGATGGAGAAGTTCAACAGCGGGCTGAAGAAAGATGAACAATCCAAGCCGTCGCTCTTCTCTATGGACATACGTTGCACGGTTACTCCGGCAGCCAAGTTGAATCTGGTGATGGATCCGGTAGCAGGCGACAAGATCCAGGCGCGTGGCGCCGGTCCGTTGCAGATCTCCTACGACACAGATACAGACGAGATGAAAATGTATGGAAAATATACTCTCGCCGAAGGAAATTATAATTTCAGTCTGCAGGATCTGATACTGCGCGATTTCAAGATCAGCCCCGGGAGCAGTATTTCCTTCAACGGCGACCCGATGCAGGGAGTGCTCGACATTGACGCGACATATAGAGTGAATACGAATCTTTCGGACCTCGACAAGAGTTTCTCGACCGATCGCGATCTGAACCGCACGAACGTGCCTGTAGACGCTGTGCTGAAAGTTGACGGAGATATGCGGAGTCCGGAAATTTCATTCGACATATCTCTGCCCACACTCAAGCAGGATGTGGAGAGGAAAGTGAAGAGCATCATCTCCACCGACGACATGATGAACCGCCAGATCATCTATCTGCTTGCCCTCAACCGCTTTTATACCCCTGAATATATGGGGTCGACAAGCAATGGAGGAGAATTTGCCTCTGTGGCGTCGTCCACATTGTCCTCTCAGCTTTCGAATATGATGGGGCAGCTTACGGATAAGGTGACGCTCGCGCCGTCGTTCCGAAGCGATAAGGGCGATTTCTCAGATATGGAGGTGGATGTGGCCCTGTCGTCGCGACTCCTTGATAACCGTCTGCTGATAAACGGTAATTTCGGTTATCGCGACCGATCAACCTCGCAGACAACTTTTGTAGGGGATTTTGACATAGAATATTTGTTAAATAAGAACGGGAACCTGCGTCTGAAGGCATACAACCATTTCAACGATCAGTATTATTATTTGAAATCGGCGCTGACAACACAGGGAATAGGAATAGTTTACCGACGTGATTTCGACAATCCGTTTACATTTCTGAAGCGCAAAAAGCGGGTCGACAAGAAGAAAAAAGAAAAAAGGAAGGAGAAAGAGGAAGATGAAGAAAAAGACGATGTCACTCTTCAGTAACGTGCAGATAGTCGAGGGTCTGCTTGAAAGGGCCGGATTATGGAAAGTCCCTAAATATGGTCTGGCGTTAGGGGGTGGGGGAGCCAAAGGATTCGCCCATATCGGGGTGCTGACGGCCTTGGAGCAGTTCGGCATCCGGCCTAAGATAATGTCGGGAGTATCGGCGGGTTCCATCGCTGCCGTGCTTTACGGCGCCGGATTGACGCCGCACGATATGATCGATTGTTTTGCGGAGTTTCAGAAATTCGGAGATTTCACGGAATGGTCGCTTCCTAAGACAGGTTTCTTCAGTATCCGGAAATTCGGAAAGATGCTCGAAAGCTGGCTGCCGGTGAAGAATCTGGAGGATATGAAGATACCCACCATCGTATGCGCCACTAACATCGAAAAAGGCACATCGGTCGGCTGGTGCAAAGGGGAGATCATACCGCGTGTGCTCGCATCTTGCAGCATTCCCATCCTTTTCAATCCGGTAAGAATCAACGGATCCTATTTCGTCGACGGAGGAGTGCTCCGCAATCTGCCTGCCTGGGCGATAAGAGATTATTGCAAAGTGCTGATAGGTAGCAATTGCAGCCCGCTGAACCGTGAATACAAACATAAGCCCACGCTGCTGGGTATCGCCGAACGGACGTTTCAGCTCATGTCGAAGTCCAATGCGCTTCAGGATATAAATCTCTGCGATTATGTCATATCGCCGGAGACTATTTCCCAGAGTAAGACCTTCGATCTTACAAGCCTTAAAAAGAATGTGGAAATAGGATACGACGCGGCATGTCGTGTTCTCGAAACAATGCAAATACGATAAATACTTATGAAGGAAAAACTTATAATCTATCAGACATTTCCGCGCATTTTTACGAATATGAATCCCGATTGCGTGCCCGGGGGCACTTACGAACAGAACGGGAGCGGCAAACTGAATCAGATCACCGATAAAGTGATTAAATCCATCGGAGAACTGGGATGCAATTGCATCTGGCTCACCGGCGTGATTGAGATGGCTACTAAAACGGCATTTCCGGGTATACCGGCAGATAACCCCAATGTGGTGAAAGGGGAGGCCGGCTCCCCTTATGCAATAAAGGATTATTACGATATAGCTCCTTCTTTGGCCGAAGATCTCGACAGACGAATGGAGGAATTCGAGGCGCTTGTGGACCGCATACACGCCTGCGGTCTTAAAGTGATCATCGATTTTGTGCCCAACCATACTGCAAGGTCGTATCATTCCGATGCGGCTCCAAACGGAATAAAGGATTTCGGAGCAGACGACGACATAAGCAAATTTTTCTCAGCCTCCAATAATTATTACTATATCGTAAACCAGCAGTTCTCACCGGATTTCAGTTTGTCGGCCGAGGGAAATGTGCCTTATGTAGAGTTCCCTGCGAAAGCAACAGGCAATGACTGCTTCACGGCATTCTGCCACCGCAACGACTGGTATGAGACCGTTAAACTCAACTATGGATACGATCCGGGCGACCATAGCCGGCATTACGATCCCGTGCCCGACACATGGCTCAAGATGCTCCATATACTTCGCTTCTGGGCCTCGAAGGGTGTCGACGGTTTCCGTTGCGACATGGTGTTCATGGTACCGCAGGAGTTCTGGCACTGGGCGTTGCCGCAGGTAAAGAAAGATTACCCGGAGATAATCTTCATAGGGGAGATCTACGACGTGAATCTTTACAGAACCTTTATTGATTATTGCCATTTCGATTATCTCTATGATAAGGTGAATCTTTACGACACACTTGTGGGTATCGAATGTCATAATGTCTCGGCAGCGCAACTTACTTCTTGCTGGCAGAGGGCAGACGGCATCGGAGGTTCCATGCTAAACTTCCTCGAAAACCATGATGAAGTGAGGTTCGCTTCGAGGGAATACGCCGGGAATCCGGCCAAGGTGGTGCCGTCGCTTGTGGTCAGCTCGATGATGGACCGCGGCCCGTTTATGATTTATTACGGCCAGGAGCTCGGCGAGATGGCACACGACAATGAGGGCTTCGCCGGCGACAACAACAGAACTACCATCTTCGACTATTGGAGCTATTCGACGTTGCGGAGATGGTACGACGGAGGGAAATGCTCCGTGCGCAAGCTGACAACTCACGAGCGGTGGCTCCGCGGACTCTACAGGAATGTGCTGGTTCTCTGCAATTCAGAGAAATCGATAAGGGAAGGGGATTTCTTCGACCTTATGTATGTCAACCTGCGCAATTCCGGTTTCAATCCCCACAGGCAATATGCGTTCCTGAGATATTGCGACAGCCGGGCGCTGCTCATAGTGGCTAATTTCGATGACAAGGAGGTTGCGCTTCAGATCCGGATTCCGGAACTTGCCATAGGCATGGCAGGGCTCGAAGAATGCTCTCAGACAGTCAAAGACCTTCTTTGGGGCGACAAACACACCTTCTCTGTTGAGGCCGATGGCATGACGCAGGTCAGAGTAGGCGCCCACAGCGCCCTGGTTCTTCCGCTCAAAAAAAGAAAAATATCTCAGAAAGATAAGTAGCGGAAAGATATTCCTGGAGAAAATGAAGATAAGTAACTCGAGTTCCGCAAGTAATTTGAGATTTGACGAGACAAGTCGCGGAGCGACTACACGGCCTATTAACCGCGTACACCGCAGGGCGTTAGCCCGAGGATGTGCGCGGAGGCTCAAACGCATCTCCCTCACCCTGTCGCGGAGCGACAGTACACCACTGAGTGCAGTCGCTCCGCGACTGAGAGGGATGAAAGAGGTTCATTTAACCGCGCACAGCTTCGTTCTATCGTCCTCAGCAGTACGCGGTTAATAGGCCATGCAGTCGCTCCGCGACTCTCCTCAGGGAGGAATCACCTTATTTGCGAAACTTATGTAAATAAATTTTTAAAGAGACTTAATTTTTTCAAAAATAAGTTTTAATTTTGTGGAACAAAACTAACCATTCCTGATAATGAACAATAACCTTCCGCCGATTAAGGTTTTCGCAGGCACTTCTTCCCGTTATTTGGGAGAGGAGATCTGCAAAGAGCTCGGCATTGAATTAGGCAAAATGAACCGCGAGCGTTTTGCCGACGGAGAGTTTGAGGTTTCTTTCGAGGAGTCGATCCGTGGAAGCCAAGTTTATTTAGTGCAGTCAACATTTCCCAACAGCGACAATCTGATGGAGCTTCTCCTGATGATAGACGCTGCGAAAAGAGCATCGGCGGCTTCTATAGTTGCAGTTGTTCCTTATTTCGGATGGGCGCGTCAAGACCGCAAGGATAAGCCGAGGGTTTCGATTGCCGCCAAGCTTGTGGCCGATCTTCTCAGCGTCGCCGGTATCGACCGTTTGATAACCATGGACCTTCATGCCGACCAGATTCAGGGATTCTTCGATGTGCCGGTCGACCATCTCTATGCCTCCTCTATCTTCATTCCCTATCTCGAGTCGATTCATCTCGAGGATATCGTGATAGCTTCGCCCGATGTTGGCGGTGCTAAGAGGGCTAATTCCTATGCGAAATATTTCGATGTACCTCTGGTGCTTTGCCATAAACAGCGTGCCAAAGCAAACGTAGTGGAGAAGATGACAGTGATAGGTGATGTTAAAGACAAGAATGTGATTCTGATCGACGACATTGTAGACACTGCAGGCACCATCACCAAGGCCAGCGACCTTCTGCTTTCCTACGGAGCCAAATCCGTACGTGCACTTTGCAGCCATCCGGTGATGAGCGATCCGGCTACCACAAACGTTCTGAATTGCGGACTCTCGGAGATTATCTTCACCGATTCCATCCCTTATGTGAAAGAGAATCCGAAAGCGATAGTGCTGCCCGTGGCAAAACTCTTTGCCGACACCATCCGCAGAATCCACAACAACCAGTCGATCTCCTCGCAGTATCTTTTTAAATAAGGTATTCCAGTCATAAACATAAAAAACCGGCGTGATGCAAATCACGCCGATTTTTTGTTACCCCGCCAATGACATTATTATTGCCAAGCGCATTGCATCGGAGGTTGTAGGGACGCATCCCAGATGCGTCCGCAAGCCGCAACCGTTCACGAAACGGTCTCTATGAGCCACGCAGAGATGGAACGGATTTTATCATCGAAGTTGGCGCCCACCTTGACGATGCGGCGCCCATCGGCATGGAAAGGCAACAGATAGTCGCGGCTATTGATCTGTTCCATGTCCTCCTGGGCGCTCCTGTTCACCTTAAACTCGAACAGATAGAGATATTCCGGTGTCTTTACCATCAGATCTATACGGCCCGCCGCCGTTTGCATCTCGGCCTCAGTATAGAAACCCATCAGCTTCATGGTCAGATAGATCACATTTCGATAATGCAGCTCTAAGTTGCCAAGGTCTATCTGGTCGTAATGATATCCGCTGAACAGCGACTGCAGCCGCGTCATGAAATCGTCAACGCGACCGGCCTCCACATCCAGAACGAACTTACGGACATCGAACTCAGTGCGGCCGTTGATGTTTGCGGTGAACATATTCATCAAGCCGTTAAGGAATCCGTGTTCCACTTCGCGGTTAGGATATCCGAGAGTGACAGTTTTGAAACAAGCATCATAACTCTTGATGGTAAGATATCCGCTTTGGTACATTATCGGGACGGTATTGCTCAGATCAAACGACGCATCCATCAGGTCATCTATATCTTCCTCGATGCTCTCGATATCGCGTAAATCGATTTCCATGCGGCGGATCATATCAACGAGAAATGTCGGCGTGCCTGTTGAAAACCAGTAGGAACCTATATTTCTGTCGAACAGAGCCTTCAGTAGACTGAACGGGTTATACAAATCCGGCGATGTCGGCGAGAAATGATAGCCATCGTAATTCTTTTTCAGAAGTTCGTAAGCTTCTTTGACTGATATATTGTTTCGGTCAGCGAGTTCATGTACTCCTTCGCCGAAGTTCTCCTTGATTTCCTCCACAGTCATTCCGCAGATGGCACTGTATTCGTTTGAAAGCGAGATGTCGTTTAGGTTATTGAGATCGCTGAAGATACTCAGTTTGCCGAAACGCGATACGCCGGTAAGCATGGCGAACTCAATGAACTGGTCGCAGGTCTTGAGATTGCCGTAAATTGATTTCAGATGCGAACGGTAAATATCCTGAAGTTCGTTGTTATCGGCTGTGTCCAGTAGTGGTTTGTCGTACTCGTCTATAAGAATCACAACTTTCCGGCCAGTTTTGGCGTATACCTGCTCAATGATATGACGGAATCGGTCGGCATGAGATGCAGTTTGTTTCTCGATGTTGTATATTTGCTCCCAGCGCGTGAAATCATAGTCGAACTTATTCAACAGACTTTCCGGCATATTATACTCATACGCATTTAGAGCAACGTGCAGCACAGGATGCGACAACCAGTCATGCTCCATACGGCTGATGGCCAATCCTTCAAACAGGTCTTTGCGTCCCTGATAGAAGGCTTCAATGGTCGATAACAGCAAGGATTTGCCGAAACGACGCGGACGGCTCAGGAAGTAATATTTACCACCTTTTATAAGATTCTCAATAAAGGCCGTCTTGTCAACGTATGCGTAACCTTCCTCGCGAAGTGCCGCGAAGTTCTGGATGCCTATGGGATAACGTGTTGCCATTTCTCGCTATTCTTGGTAAATTACCACTAAGTTACTAAAAAGATGAGAATATCAAAATCAGCAAGTTCGACGCGAGTAAGGCGTGGATTGTCTGTGAGCAATCATAATACAGACAGTTCGGATTTATTGGGTACTATATTAGGTACTTTATTGGGTACCTCTTCTTTTACGTTCCTTTGGAGTGTCTTCAAAATTTCGTTGAGCATAAAGTCGATGAAGGTGCCTGATTGACCTTCGGCGGTGGATGCCGCAATAGCGTTATAGTATTCTTGCTGATTGGCATACACCATATTCTCGACAGGGGCGACTCGCGGAGCGACTGCACTTAGAAAGAGCTGTCGCTCAGCAATCAAGAAATTATTCAGAATTATCATGAATGAGAAATTCGTAATAAGGATGCGATGAGTAAGAATTCTCACGGGAAAGGGCAGTGTTCCATTGGAAGAAAGCCTCATCGAAAGCGCGGCGGGCGATAGCCGTAGCGGGAGCAAGTTTGCGGATTTCATAAAAGCCAATTTTGGGCCGATGCAGAATGCCTGCCTCGATGAACATAGGGAGAACGCAATTCATAGCATTGGGCAATGACCGGTTGGAACCGTACTTCTGTGACATCTTTTGAGTGATGAGTGAAGTTTCAACTTGATCCTGAACATGGAAGTATTTGCCAAGTAGCGTAAATATATCATAAGCAAACTCGAATTTGGCGATGATAAGCGAAGAGAGTATCAAACTGCGGTCCGCACGGTTGCGGAGCGCGAGGAGCACCTCATCTTTATGTCCACGCAAAAGTTCGATAAGAGGATTTTGATCGGTTAACTGTGAAATTGCCGTCACCGTCTTGCCTATACGGTTTTGTCCGTTATACTCGGTTGCAGCGAGTTCAGCGAAGTATTCTCTTGAATAATCACCTGCCAAGACCGCCGTCAAAGCCATTTCAAGCAATGACATTGGTACTCGTTGACGCAATCCTATGGTAGTTTTCTCAGACATATCTAATACTTAATGAATGGAATCATACACTCAAGGAAGTGTGAACCTCCATGAGTAATTTCAACTCGTCCCGGTGAGTTGAAACTATTGTTATCACTGAGGGCGAACCACATCTTTTTGTGGATATAACGGACAGAATATCCAAGATCCTTTATGAACTGGTTGCTTGCATCTACATTCATAAAGATAGCGTGGCGGTGCCCCCGGCTCGCCTTTCCGTAAAGATGTGCTTTTTCGGTAGGCGTAAATGTGCGCCAGCCTTTGGCGAGCACATTGCCATGATCAGTGGTTAGGATTATATCGAAGCCGGAGTCCTTCAATTCTTTAATGCGCTTGGCAAAGGATTTGGCCCATATCTTTGTCAATGCCAACAGGTCAAGATAAGAAGAAGAACTATGCATCTTCTCGTCGAGAGCCACTGTGACGAGTGCAAGACGTTTACAATCGTGATTGATGTGCAGTTTATCCTCTCCGTTGTCGTATAAGTATTGAGGGAAACCGGTGAGCCAATGCGATTGCCATGCCAATCGTTCATTATTGGGCGACTGCGTGTAGTCAAGTGTCGGATGCTGACCGGCAAATATTGCTTGTCTGGAAAGACAAGTAATAGACGGCAGCCATGAATAAGTCCAATCCTCTTTGGTAGGGAAAATGTGAAGATCTTCGAGCTCTGAACGAAGCACTTCATACTGCCAGAAAGCCATACCGTCCACGACAACGAGAGCAACCTTTTGGCTCTGCGGATAGTTGTCGCGTATGTGCGGAACTACACCGTTGACGCATCGGGGCTTTAATATTGGATTGGCATTTAGCGAGTTCCAATAAGTATCGTGAAGATAATGTTGGAAATCGAAGTTGAGATTGTCTATTGTATCGGCAATCTCATCGTATTTATTGGCTTCAACAACCTTGATAAACAATTCGCTGATACGGCGAATCGTTGCGACATCCGACCAATCGGGATTGTCAATGGCCTTAAGATTGACAACAGCCTCGCCGAAGTCTTTTACCGTTTCGGCGACTGCTGTTGATTTAAGATTATTAATCAAGTCTTGAAGCCGTTGGGCCGTGATAATACCTTGAACATGTTTGTCGTATAACTTCTTGAGAATATCGAGCGACAGTCGCGAGATGGTTTCTTTATCAACGAAGTTAGGGAAAAGTTCGGTTATCTTAAAGCGGATATTGTTCGCTTTCGTTGTGATGTCGGGAAGCATTTCACCGGCAGTCAGAATGTAGATGGCAGAACGTCCGGGGTTTCTGCGCAGATTAAGCTCGTAGTGAACACGGAGCTGAATTGCAGAACCCGCAACGACCTCGGCGGGGCTTTCTCGCTTCAGTTCTTGGAGCACGTCTTCTTGTGCCAAGAATCCGTCAGGATTGCTGACGATGGTAAGCGGCTGAAAGCCTCGACTGATTGAGGTTATTATTTCTTTGATAAGTTCCGACATTCTTATACTTATACGCGAGATGATGCTATTTCGTAGAACTGAAGAAGTTGCTCGTCTTCGGTGAGAAGATTTTGCGGTATGCGGTCGCCAACTGCAACAATAGTGGCAAAATCTTTATCTTGATAGCACTGCTTAAATCCGGCACGCAGAGCTTCGACACGAGCCTTCTTGATTTTGCCGCGAGGCTTCTGCGCCACCTCCACATACACCTTAAACTCACGCATAAGAGCCTTATGGCGGAGTGCTGCGAGGTCGACATCATCTTGCAGGTTAGGCTTGCGCCAATGTCCATCAGATTCCTTGATGAAATTTTCTTCAAGAATCTGCATCAGTTCCGGCAAGATGTCGCCCTTACGAACTCCGTTGATGGCTTGCATCCATTTGGGCTGTAAGTCCTGATAGGTCTGTGGTGTGCTCAGCTCATTGTTGAGCCATGCAATGCCTCCCTGCTCGCTATCGACGAAGAAAAGCGATGCTTGGAACCCATCGGTGCGTTTACGCAGTTCGTCATACTTGGCTGCTTGCGAGGGTGTGAAATACATACCGTCGCGCTCTGCGTAACGATCGCGTATACCGGCTTGGAACTCTTGCGCGTTCAATGGCACAGGAAATCCGTGCTGAACGTAGAACGAGATAAGACGGTCATAAAGAATTTTAGGACTGCGTTCCACAACTGCCGTAGTCTTGTTACCATGCTCGAGATGCACAGGCAGACGAGAAAGCAATTCATCGATGAAGTCCCAAACATTGGTTTCGGGAGCCTCATTCTCGAACTTATAAATTAACTGCTCGGTTGGCTTAAAGCAAGATATAATGAGGTCTTGCTTTACTGCGGTCGTTGTAGTAACTGCTTTGAAAGAGCCCTGTTGCTTATCAAGTGCGGAAACTCCCGCAACTACAAACCCAACATTTTGGAGCGCAGTTTGGATAGAGTTCCAAACCGCTGCGGAAGTATTGCTAAATTCCACAGTCATCCATTTACCCGCTTTCAGAACCCTATAGTATTCCTTGAATGACTCAGTCATTAGGGATTGATAGTCGAATAACGATTTACCCAATGAGTTATTTACAATAGCTTCTGGACGATTGTCTGTAATAACTTTTAGCCAGGCCTCTTGAAGGAAATTAAGTTCCGAATAAGAAAAGTTAGCTCCAAAAGGAGGGTCAGTGAAAATGTAATCTATACAATTATCCGACATATTTAGACACGTCGCACTTGATACTGACATTACATTAGTAGGTTCTAAAGCAGGAATCAGTTTTTCAAGTTTTGATAATTTGTTTTTAAGCGCATGAAATATATTAGCTTCACTAATCTGCGAGGAAATATATAAAGTGCCACTTAACGGATTATATGGGAAAGAGACAGAAGGTCTGTATCGGTTGAGTTTAGAAATATTTATAAGTTGACTATTAACTAAGAATTTCAATTCTTTAGCATCACAAAGTGATAAAAGTCTTTCAAGAACGATAAGCGTTCTGGGAAAATAAAACTGGTGTACGTGTGTTATTCCCTGACGATCATTGCGACGAGCTTCACTACCTTCTATCATTCGTTGAATAACAGCGTTAAACGAAGAAGCGAGCTTATCAGCTTGCTCAATTAAAGAGAGGTCGAAATCTGTTAATGGATTTTTTATTGTTTTTCTACCTTCTGAATATGCTACTAAAACAGGTACTTTTTCTTGAGTCGATATAACCTTTTTCAAAACATTATCATATTTTGAAATCCAAGATTTTTCGACAGTTTTTTTTGTATGTATGGCGCCGCATGAAGGGCAAACGAATTCTTCTTTGACTGTCCCATTTTCTGAATTAACAGCAGATTCGTAAAAGTTTATCTTGGCACCACAATTTGGACACAAAAAAATGTCGCTATAAACTATATAGCTAAACGGAATTTCTCGCCCGACAGAATTGGTCGTGTTATACAGCCAACCCAATTCTGTTTCGACCTGGTCTAATTTAGTCCGAATGGAGGAAAAGATATTTTTTTCAGTAAGCGGAGTATTATAAACAGCGCTAATCAAACCCGCAACGGGACTTAAATCCGATAATATAGCATGTCGTGACCCCCAAATAAGATTTCTAGAAGAACGTTCAGAGTCAAGTTTGCCTTTGGTTTCGGATTCATGTCCATCGCACATAGTAGCCGCTACGCCAGTCATCCCAGTTCCAGCAAAAGCATCTAAAACAACATCTCCGGGTTGTGTATAATGCAATAAATAGCGCATTATAGCAGGATGCGGGACCTTAGTATGGTATGAATGAGCGTTATATATCGGATTACTTTTGCCCTCGCTAACGTCGGCTGCATACGGTTCGTTGACGACGACATTGGGATGACGTTTGCCTTCTGCCTCGAGTTGGATTTTTTCTTGCTCCCACTCGGCGATGAAATCGTTTAGCCAAGGATTGGGGCAAGCGGTATAATATGGAGGGTCTGACAGATTGACGATGTCATCATCTGACCCGATTGGGAATCCCTCGATATTGCGAAGCTCAGGGAGCTTGGCACGAAGCTGCTCTCGGAAATAGGCGCGACGTTCTTCATCGTTGGAGAACGTCATGCCAAGGACTGTAACGGGGCCGGTTTCCTGTTGGGAAACGGCATCCATCTCGTCAAAGCCCATGTCGAGAGTAGGTTCGTCGGGATTATGTTTGATTTTCTTTGCCATTAGTCTAATGATATGCGGGCGTTAGAGCGGTCAATACCGGCAAGTTTGCCGTTGACAAGCTGATTGAATTTCTGTATAAGTTCTTCTGGAGAAAGCGGACGATTGAAAAGTGAGAAAATTTCATCGCGCTTGATTGATACCGGCGTGATTCCACGGGTGAGTTTTTGAATAATCTGCATAACCGTGGGGAAATTTTGCTCAGTGATATGCTTGCTCTTGAAGTCTTCAAGGAAAGCGACTTGTGCATCAGTGAGCGCATCCACGTTTTTAAGCAGATTATTGTCAGTGAGTATGAGATGATACTGAGCATCGGCGAAGTTAAAAATCTCGTCGAGCTGGGTTTTCAAATCTTCAAGATTTGGAAGCGTCTTATCCTTGAACTCACGCGGATTGAAGTCCTTATAGGGTGTAGCCATCATCAAGCCTTTGGTGATGGTTTCAGCCGGACGCAGCATTTTGATGTCAACAAGCCACGGAGCGAGCTTTGGTTCGATGGCTACATAGTTTGATTGAGTTGCCAGTTGAAGAGCTGCCAGTTTAGGTGAGTTGAGAAGGCGCTGACGTTCGGACTCTTGAATGTTGGTAATGTGATTCTTTTTATATTCCTGAATATACCAGTCAGCGTAACGCTCTTTAAGTGCTGTCATGCGCTGACGCGATAGAGTAATCTTAGAGGTTTCATCAGGAGAAAGGCCTTCAAATTCGCGGATTGCGGCATCTATTTCTTCAACGAAAGCATCGTCATAGATATACTGACGGGCTTGCTCCAGATAAGAAATTATCGGCGAGAACTCATTGACGATGGCCTGTGCATTTTTGATAACATCGAGATCGACAAGATGGGAGAAGGCTTCACGTATCTGGTCAGCATTAAAGGGGAAGTTCTTCAACTTGGGAACAGTGTTGAACGACGCCATACGGTCGGCAATGCCTTTCATACGGTCGAGGTGTGTGCGCAGAGTGATGGCGGCAGACTGAGAAATGAGTTCAATCCCTTGGAACTGGATGCCGTCTGAAATATCATGTAAGGCACGAGCACACTTCTCTGCAACCTGTCGGGCATCGCTAAGTAATCGAGACAGGGCACCCGAATTAATGTCGGGGATTTGAGTGGAAAGGTCAACGCCGGAAATGCCTAGCGAAAGTTCACGCATGGCAGCGTGATCTACACCGCGAGGACGGCGAACGCAGTTGAAGCAGTAGTAGTCTTCCTTAGGGCAGTTGACGATTTCGCCGATGTTTGCGGCATTGATAATCTTGCCGGATACATCTATCTCAATATATCCGAGAGCCACCATAGCTGCGAGGACAAGATATTCAAAGTCTGCTTCGATTTGGTAATCCTTGGAACGGTAAGAATGGGTTGCCTCCCAGAAACATTCGAGGATTTCATCACGGTTGATAACCTGATTGGGACCTTTCTGCTCCAACAAGTCTTTAATTGTCTTGGCGTAAATTGAGTGGTCGATAGAAAGTCGGCCTTCATGGAGCAATCCCAGTCCGTGAAGAATAGCCTCGCCATTAGAAATGGACTGATTTGGATTTGCGATTTTTTGCTTGGCCTGTTTAATATGGGTATCGAAGTTACCTTGCGGCCCGAATGTCAGCGGCTGACGAAGTGCAGTGAACTTCGGATAATTAGGGCGTTCGGTATTGAAATGGTCTTCAAGCAAGAACGAAGTGATTTTGCTGACTACCATTTCTTTTGAAGGGCCGTTGAGAAGTTCGGGCGAGAGCGTCTGCTTCTCATCGCGATAGAAGACCTCCATGTTCTCCTTGAACTCAGTATTGAACAACTGTTTGAGTTTGTTCTTATACTGGTTGATGAAGCTCTCGTAGAAGCGCTTTTGCGAGCTGTCAACCGAAGCCTTTAAGGATTCGGCGGCGGCATAGAGAGCGATGTAGTCCTTCATTTCCTGACTGATATTGTCGAAAACGAAGTACACGCTATCTTCTTCGTTGCCGCGAGTCTTTGCCGATTCGGTAAAGATTGGCATGAAGTAGATGTAGAAGTGTTGCTGCGGATGTGTGGTGCTACGCTCATTGGGGTTACCCATGAAAATGTAGCCGTCAATCATGGTCTTGTGGGAAATCCAGTCGATGCGATGTGCCCAAATAGGAAAACCGAGACGATATTGGTCAATTTCGATGGGGAGGAATTCGACAAGGAAGTTGAAGAAGAACTGGTCTTTGACTTCGGGAGTCATTTGCGATGCATAGTCCTTTATCTTCTGTTCATAGTTGATACCGCCTACTATGCGCAGGTGATACTCCTGATTAAATTCGTTTTTCTCGAAATATTGACCGACTGTGGCGGAAACGATTTTGTTAGCCGTATTGTCGATTACATCCTGAAGTATTTCGCGGTCGAAGCATGTTGAATCGAGCCAGCATAAATCATCAACGAGTGTTTCGGCTGTGACTCCATTGGTGGCGCTAAGCGAAGATTGTAGGATTTTCACTGCGCACGCATTAGCGATGCGATGTGCAAGATGATTCTTCTTTGCTTGAACTCCCACAAAGTTGTCATCAATCTTTTGTGAGACGATAGCCATAATCTCATTAATGCGATGAACATCGGGGTCGGTCTGCATCTTGGGTGCAGTGAGATCAACCCAATAGCTATCGTAAGAAATCAGGCCGGGGCAAGTGTTGAGGACATCTTCGCCTTTCAGACTCTCGAATTTCGACGAGAGTGTTTTAAGAATTTCGCGTTGTCCGTTCTTGACATGCACCAGCTGGAAGTTGTCGAAGAATGCAGGATGGACGGGAAACAGCTCGACATATTCTTCAAGGTTTGCGTGCAGATCATTGAAGAATTGAGTGAACTGCGATAGATGGTTTCTTATCCATGCTTTCTGCTCGTCTGTCTTGCGGAGCAAGCGCTGTTCGGTAACGAACTTAACCTCTTGCTTGGTAATGGTGATTTGTTTATAGCGGTCGTTGACCTTATTGAGCATATCGCTGGCAAACTGAAATTCCGGGGAGTTATAAATAACCTCCTGAACACCAAAGACAACTCGGAATTTGGAATGGTCGGAGATTTGACCGAGAGCTTGGAGAACTGCAAGGTCGCGATTCAGCTTGTCGGATGCGCTTCTACCTTTGAGGTAGGAAAGCATCTCATCTATAACGAGAAGAAATCCCTTGTCGGGGAATTTAGCCTCATAGTGAGCCATCATGCGCGACAACTGTACCGCGTATGGTTCCAGCGGGCATGCATCGGTGATTGAGTATTCAATGCCGACGGAGCGCAGATATTTGTCGATTTGATAACATACAATCGACCAAAGTTCCTGGCTGTTGCCAAGTTCGAAACGAAGCACATTGTATTTACCTGCAATCTTCGAGAGATTTTCACGCGCTTTGTCATTGCTAATGAGAGAAAGATAACCCGAATTCTCTGCTATCAGTGTGAAAAGCGACATGAGGTGTGATTTACCGGTTCCATAGTTACCGACTATCTGTAAACCGAATGTATCCGCTGTGGTTGTATAATCAAGATTGGAGCAGATGAACGGAATGATCGAGTTTTCATATTCCTTAGAGAAAACGAAAGTTCTCACCAAAGACTCTTGGTAAGACACATCATTTAGCCGGTCGAATTTTACGACTTCGGTTATAGGTTCAAAATGTAGGAGCTCGCTGTATTTCATGAGTCGATGTGGTTACTGGAGAATGTATGGATGAAGGTCACCGATGGGGAATGAAATTTTAAGTTCTTTGCTGACAAAATGAAAGTTTTCATTGTCAGTCTCTCCGCAGTCCACAAGAATCAAAGTATGGCTCTTCGAAATGGAATCGAAGAGTGAAAGGAGGTTGAATTTCAGAATTGGCTCGAAGAGAATTCCCCAGTTTGTAATAGCGACATAGTTTCCAATAATCTCATCGTGCGATATAGCTTGTCTTATTAAAGAGTTGAGACAATCCTCCGCAATCATTGGCAAGTGGGGAGAATTCAGGTCATTCTTAATAAGATCCGCAAGTTCATAGCCCACATCTAATGTCTTTAGACATGGGTCAATGGAGTGGGTAAAGATGACTTTATTCCTCGGGCAATATTTAAGAAATTGAGCGATTTTTTCTCTCACTATGTCGCCTAAATCACCATAGGCTCACATGGTGAACGGTCAATAAAAAAAGCGAGGAGCCACATTGTTGCTCATCTCGCTGTTTCAAGGCCTTCGAACTTGCCCATCATGCCAAAGACGAGCAACGGACTCCACGCTGTATATGCAAATACCCCAAACCCATTCCAAGCTGAGATGCTTGAAATGAGCCCGAGTAGGTATATACATACCCGTGGCGTCTATTGCTGCGTTGTCTTGTGGCAAGAGATGTTTTAGAGTGTTCGAAGTTCTGAAACAGCCAGAGACAAAGCGTCAATACACGCTTTTACCATTATGTTGATACCCGCTGACCGATGCTAATGTCTTCTCTCAGACACACCCACAGCGTGGAATCGTGTGACAAAGTTAGAAAAAATACATGAGATTTCTTTATATATTGGCAATAAAAAAGCTCTCCGGTCG
>URNY01000045.1 GCA_900549375.1 uncultured Bacteroidales bacterium
CCGTTTTTTGCTCGATGCTGATAACCGGGCTCAGACCGGTGATCTTGTCTACATCCGGCCTCTCTAACGAGCCGAGCATATTGCGGGCATAGGAGGAGAAAGTCTCTATATATCTTCGCTGTCCCTCGGCAAAAATGGTGTCGAACGCGAGCGATGATTTGCCGCAGCCGCTCAGACCCGTTATGACACAAAGGGAATTATGGGGAATCGTGACATCGATGTTCTTCAGATTATGGACTCTTGCTCCATAAACATCCACCGACTCTGATTCCCTGATTATTACAGGCTCTGTATTGTCTGTCGTCTTAGTTTTCTTAATATCTGCCATATCAATGACAATATTAACAAAAACCGTGCCATTTTGTTGCGTCTGGAATTATTCCGGTGCAGTTGAATTCTGATTTCCGAATTTACGGTAGCGGATAATGTTAATGTCTCCACCCTGCTTGTATTTGCGGCCGTCGGCTCCCGTGGCTTCTATCACATAGAAATAGACACCCGGTCCCACTATCTTACCCTTATATTTGCCGTCCCAGCCATCCTCGGGGCGGTCGAAATAATAGAGCTGATTGCCATTGCGGTCGAATATCCAGCAGCGGAATTCTATCAGTGAGCGGTAGCCCACTTTCCAGATATCGTTCACTCCGTCGCCGTCGGGAGAAAATGCGTTCGGGATGCGAAGTTCCGAAGCTCCGATACCTATTTCATAAGTATCGCCGAACGTCTCGCAGGAACCATCGTCGTTACTTCCCACGAATCTCACATAATATTGGCCCTCTTCATTGAAAGTATAATTGAGGTCTCGTTCGTTGAAGCGATAGATTATATACTCGAAATCAGGGTCGGACGCAATTTGCCATTCATCATGGATCACGGCATCCGTAACATAGGCATAGAATGTGAAATCCGCCGGTGCCGAACCTCCGAGCTTGCTCTCATCCCCCTTGATCATGTTCGAGTCCTCCTCGTTGGTGAGATTGTTCTGTACCGCTTCGGTATGCACCTCGATACCGTTGGGCTGAATCACGCTCGATTCAACGCTTATCTCCTCTCCCCATTCGCGCAGGAAACGGTCGCCGCTCATCCTTATGCTTGAAGGGCATAAAAGAGCCGGACGAATTGAAATCGGATTTTCCAACGCTTCGAGAGAAATATTCTTCTCCGTGGATATATAAGCTTTCTGTTCCTGATCCCATTCAAGAGTATTGTATCGCACATCGATCTCACGGCTCAGGGTATTCTGACGGCCGTTGATGGAGAAATATCTGATTGGGTCTGCTTTCCCAACGGCCTCGATGCGCGTGGTCTCGCAATCCTGGTCGCCGTTGAAAGCGGTAACAGAGCTCAGCTCCATCCTGTATGAGGCATAATCCGTTACCCAGAAGCAATACTGCCGATCGCCATCTTCCGCGATATATCCGAGATTGCCCCCGGGAGAAGCCAGAGAAGCCGTTGCTCCGTTGATTATTGCGGCTACCTCCTGGGCATATCCTCCGCCCAGATTGCTGTATGCGCTGAGCCTGAAACGGCCCGGCGATTCAATCCCTTCAAGATCCATCGATTCTATACGGGCCATGTCGTAGACAACGTAGATGGCGTCAAGACCGGTTGATCTTGCCGGAGTTACAGTTATCACATTCATCTGTGTTCCCTTAAAAGAGACGCTTAAAGCCATAGTCTGGAAAGGGGCCGTCATTATCAGTGATAATAACGGGATAATTATGCGGCTCATCGGTTGCTTCAGTTTTTAGTGGCGTCTGCTGCCTTGTTTTTCAAAGTCTTATCTTCCGTTTTATTATGAGAAGAGGGCCATGGGAAGTTCGATGGATTCATTGTCAGATTTATGTCTTTGATGTTCAGCCTAACGGAGATGTATTCGGTAAGTTTCTTTCTTTCCTGAGCAGTGAGCCCTCTGGGAGCGTTCACAAAAATCATGCTCACTGTATCTGTGGAAAGGTCTCCGATTCGAGCGGCCACCATCCGGGACAACGCTATGTCCTGAATCGAGGGGAAAAGCACTTTTATTTCAGGCGATAGGCTGACGCTTTCTTCAGAGAACTGCCGGTGAGTATCCACGATGTCCTTCAACGAATCAATCTGGCTGTCTTTTGCTGCTATCTCGGATTGCATGAGGCGGTAGAACTGGTCGAAATTCTGCTCGTCGTCGATTTCGCGGTTTGTTAACGAAAACCCTTGTTTGATACGCAGAATAGTACCTCCGAGTCCGACGGAGTCGAGTTTGTTCATCATCGCGAGCTGCAGAGAGTCTTTCGGCAGCGCTGCGCCGATAAGAGTGACATCGATGTGGCGTTTGCCTTTTTCGATATATTCCTTATGATTTAGAACCTGCGTGTTGGGGAAAACCATCTCTTTCTCCACGAATTCAGAAGCTTTGCTCACGAATATCGATTTATTGAACATTACAGCCGTCAGATAAATACTTATGGCTATTGTTACTCCCACAATGGAATAAACAATTGTCTGCACCTTTTTCGCCCGTTTCTCGTTCTGGTACACGGCCTTTTTATATCCCATCAGCTTTACACCGATCCAGGTGGCGAATAGGATGAAGATCATGTTGGTGAAGAAAAGGTACATGGCTCCGAAAAAGAAGTTCATCTGCCATGTGGCTAAGCCGTAGCCCGCGGTGCAGAGGGGAGGCATAAGCGATGTTGCGATCGCTACGCCCGGCATCACCTGCCCTTTGTTTTTGCAGGCTATGCTCACAATGCCCGCGCCCCCGCCGAAGAGGGCCACAAATACATCGTATATCGAAGGAGAGGTCCTCGCCAGCAACTGGCTCGCTCCCTCATATTGCGGAGAAATAAGGAAATATATAGCGGAAGCCACCAGAGATCCGATCATGGCTGCCACGATGTTCTTAAGTCCTCTCTTCAGAAGGTCGAAATCCTGGATGCCGATACCAAGCCCCATTCCGATGATCGGGCCCATTAGCGGGGAAATGAGCATCGCGCCTATTATCACCGGTATGCTGTTGGTGTTCAGCCCCAGAGACGCTATGAAGATGGCGAATATGAGCACGAGCAGCTGCGAGCCTTTGAATGAGACCCCGGCGCGTATGCTCTGCTCCATATCAATCTGCGGCTCAAGATTTCCGGCAACGTTGAGATATGATTTTATCTCCTTCCAGAAAGATAAGGAACCGTTTTTAAAGATTGCCTTTAAATCCATGTCGGTTGCTGTTTAGACTCTGTTCCTTAAAGATTCGGGCTTACGGAAATTTGAATTCCCCGAATAAGGATATATGAACAGAGTATAAAGTTACATAAATATTTTCTGATTTTGCTATCTTAACCAACAAAATGATTAATTTTGTAGATGTCTTTCGTCAAATGCGGATTATGTTTGCTCAAATTTGCATCAACAACGAAATGGCTGAACAGTTTTCTTAGATATTCTTATATATGGCAGTTTTCAGTCTCGAAGGTCTCGGTGTGGCGATGATAACGCCTTTCAAAAAAGATAAATCTGTGGATTTTGAAGCTTTGGGAAGAATCATCGACCGTCTTCTGAAGGATAAAGTGGATTATATTGTTGTTCTCGGCACTACGGGCGAGACTCCTGCCCTTTTCCCCGACGAAAAGAAGCAGATACGCGATTTCGTATTGCAGCGTGTCGACGGAAGAGTTCCTCTTGTGCTCGGTCTCGGCGGCAACAACACCGTTGGCGTGGTCCGCGAGCTTTCGGAGATTGATCTTACGGGTTTCTCCGCCATTCTTTCGGTCGTGCCCTTCTACAACAAGCCTTCCCAGGAGGGTATATATCAGCATTACAGCGCGATAGCCGAGGCCTCTCCGGTGCCGGTGATACTATATAACGTTCCGGGGCGTACTGGAGTCAATATGACCGCCGCCACAACCCTGAGAATAGCCAAAGAGGTGCCGAATGTGATCGGCGTCAAAGAGGCTTCCGGCAATTTCAGCCAGATAGAGGAGATTATAAAGAACAAACCGTCGAGTTTCCAGGTAATATCCGGTGATGACTCCATAACCTATCCATTGATGACCTTGGGAGCGGTAGGTGTAATATCCGTTATTGGAAATGCTTTCCCCGCAGAATTCGGCAAGATGGTGCGCCTTTGCCTGCAGGGAAAATATCAGGAGGCGCTTCCCATCCATTTCGAATTCACAGAGCTATTCAACCTTTTGTTTGTCGACGGAAATCCTGCAGGAGTGAAATGCACGCTCAATGCCATGGGAATCATAGAAAACGAGCTGAGACTACCTCTGGTTCCCACCCGTCTTTCCACCAACGAAGAAATTCATAAAATCACTTCAAAGATAATTGATAGATCAAGTCACCGCGCAGAAGATTAAGGATGCCGCCGACATTGTGGAGGTGGTGAGCGATTATGTCCATCTCGTGCGTCGCGGCGCCAATTATATGGGTTTGTGTCCGTTCCATAACGAGCGGACACCCTCTTTCTCTGTCAGCAAACGAAAGAATTTCTGTTTCTGCTTCTCTTGTAAGAAAGGCGGTTCTCCGGTGAATTTCATCATGGAAAAGGAGGGACTCTCCTATCATGACGCTCTTCTTCATCTTGCCCGTAAATATGGTATTGAGGTCAAGGAGCGCGAGTTGACCGATGAGGAACGCGCCGCCCAGTCGGAACGCGAGTCGATGCTTGTAGCCAACGAATGGGCTATGGGAAAGATGGAAAGCGATATGCACGACACAGAAGAGGGGCGCGACATAGGTCTGCAATATCTGTATCAGCGTGGGGTCACGGAGGAAGCGGCCCGTAAGTTCCGGCTGGGATATGCTCTGGACAAGGGTTCGGCCCTCGTGAATGCCTCGAAAGCCGCAGGCTACGACCCCGAAGTGCTGAAAAAGCTCGGACTTATCGGCACTTCGTCCGATGGTAGGCTCTACGATCGTTTCCGAGGCCGCGTTATCTTCCCGATCATAAATTCCGCCGGCAAGGTTGTGGCTTTCGGAGGCCGCGATCTGAAAGGATCTCAGGCGAAATATATCAATTCCCCGGAATCATCTCTTTACAAGAAAAGCAATGAGCTTTATGGCATATATCAGGCACGTGCCGATATCGTGAAGGAAGACAAATGCTATCTTGTGGAGGGATATCTCGACGTCATAGGCATGTGGCAGTCGGGTATGCGCAACACTGTGGCTTCTTCCGGAACGGCTCTTACCGACGGACAGATTGCCCTGATCCATAGGTTCACAGAAAATATCACGCTCATTTACGACGGAGATGCTGCCGGGATAAAAGCATCGTTGCGCGGTATCGATATGCTTCTGAGCCATAAGATGAAGGTGAAGGTGCTTCTTCTCCCCGATGGCGATGATCCGGATTCTTTCGCTCGCAAGCATACTCCGGAAGAATTCCGGCAATACGTGGCTGAACATGAAACCGATATCATCCGCTTTAAGGCCCAGGTGCTTCTTTCCGATATTCAGAAAGATCCCCAGAAGCGTATAGAAGCCGTGAACAGCGTGGTCGAATCGCTTGCCCATATACCCGATGCCGTAGCACGCGACGTATATATTCAGGAATGCAGTTCCATACTCGGCATTTCGGAAGATACCGTGGCCAAATCTGTTGCCAGGGTTCGCGGCTCGCTTGTGGAGAAATGGCGTCGCGAAAAGACACGCCGTGATTTTCCCGTCGACGAGCCCCGTCAACAACCCTCAGGCGGAACCGCAGAAGGCGAAAAGAAAGCTCCGGATGTTGTCGCTCCGCCGAATCGTCCGCGAACCGCCCTTATCTCTTCCAATCCGCTTGCTCCGCTCGAAAGAAAAATTATCGAATATAGTCTCAAGTATGGTTTTATGGACGGTGACCCGCTCAAAGATGAGGAAAGCGGTTATTATCCGGAATTCGTGCTCGATTATATATGCGATGAGCTGGATTGCGACAACATCGTGTTCAGCGTGGATGTTTTCGGAAAGATATTTCAGATTTTGCGCTCCATGAGAGATGATTTCAAACAGTCGCTTGGGAATCACATGCAGGAAACCGAGAAATCTCTTGAGGCGAAACGCCGTGAGAATATCGAACGCATCGGGCGCGAGGCTGTGGATATGTCGCAGATTGAAAAAGAGGAAAAGAAACTCGAAGCGGAGATCAGCGCTCTCCGTTCGGCGGCGGAAGTGGAGTTTTCCAAGAACTTCGCTTCACGAATACTCGCAAGCCATGAAGAGGATGATATCCGGGCAACGGTCAATGAACTGATACGCGAAACCCATCAGCTCAGCCATATCTATGAGCGCAATAATGATGTCGATGTCCGGGAGGAAAACCGTTTCCCGATGCTTGTGATGCGTTCGATCGTGGAATTAAAAAACGAGATGCTCAATCTGAAGCTTAAGGATCTCTTCACTAAATTCAGGGAAATTTCCGGTAAAGGGGATGATGAAGCGGAGCGGAAGCTTCAGATGCAGATAAGTGCCATAATGCGTCTGAGGTCGCAGATCGCCAAAGATATAGGCGAGCGTATCCTCTTCCCTTCTAAATCCACGAAATAAGTTTTGACTGCTATTGCGGAACCCTCCCTTTTTTGATGCCTGTTCCTTTACCGGTCTTCAGCGAGGCGTTTCACTTGTCCGATAAATTCCGGCTGAGGAAGATCATAAGGAAGCCAGTCGATGTGTATTCCTCGCTTCTCCATGCCGCGAAACCAAGTCATCTGCCGCTTGGCAAACTGATGGATGGCGGTTTCAAGACCTTCCTTCATTTCCTGTAGCGACATCTTCCCTATCACGTAAAGCGTGACAAATTTATATTCGAGTCCGTAATAAATCAGATCCTCCGGAAGTAGTCCGCCGGCGAGAAGCATTTCGATTTCACCGATCATACCCTCCTCGATACGGGCGTCAAGACGTTCAGTTATCCTTTCGCGTCTTTTTTCGCGAGGAATGTCTATACCGATCACAATAGCATTCAGAGGTCTTGCATTCTCCTTATCGGCCATTGCGGCCTCTTCGGGATGACGCGAATAATAATCCGCAATCTCGATTGCCCTTATGGCTCGCTTTGCAGTGTCTGTGTCAGTTGTGTTGTGGAGTTTGCGATAGGTTGAGAGTATTCTTTCGAGCTCATCCAGCGGTTTGTCTGACAGTTCATCTCTGAGCTGCTGATTTATCGGGACCTCCGGAAGCACCACTCCGTTGAGGGCATGCTCAACATACATTCCCGTGCCTCCGCAGACCACGGGCAACCTACCTCTCCCCTTTATATCACGGAAAGATTGCCGGAACGATCTCAGATATCGGTGCAGGTTCCAGCGCTCGCCTGCATCGGCCACATCTATCAGGTGATACGGCACATCTCCGTACTCGTCGAGATCCTTACCCGTGCCAATGGTCATTCCCCTGTAGAGCTGGCGCGAATCGGCGGAAATTATTTCTCCATTGAATGCTTTTGCAATCTCAACAGCCCTTCGCGTCTTGCCGCTCGCTGTCGGCCCGACAACGGCTATCGTTTCTAACTCCATTGGTTGGCTTTGTTTTTGCTCTTCCCCCCTATTATCTGGCGGAACCATCGTTTGAGACTATACATAGGTGTGTCGGAGTTGAACAGAGAGATGCGTATCCATTTGTCATCCTGGAAATCCGTGTCGGAATCCCTCACCTCTTTTAGGGTGAAATTCGGATGATATGACTTGAGCTTGTTTTTGCGATAGCCCTTTTCATCGAATATTTTCTGTGTAAGCACTATCGTTGCGAGACGCGTTATGTCGGCCACACAGATATTGGAGAGGTTTCCGGGATTGAATGAGTAAATTTTTTTGAGACGGTCGAATGATATCCATTCTCCTCTTACATTCAACTCCGGATAATTCTCTACCGCTCCGTCGAGGAAATAGAAATAGCGAAGGAGGGAATGACGATCAATATCGCGGAGCTTGCGCCCGAAAAAGAATCGAAGTTCGCCATCGCTTACCCCTGTCATCTTGCGGATTATGCTCGTAACCTCAGGGAACGTGATACCGTTGACAGATCTTTTAGTGAAGAAAGGCGTGTCTATAACCTCCTTGTAAGGAGTATTGGAATCGCTCGATTTCGCGTCCAGATAAATATATTCTCCGCAAATCACGTAATACCTAAGATAGGTCTTGGCCGTCATATCCTGCAACTCCTCCTGCGAGATTATCTCGTTGTTTTCCTTAAGGTCGAGGTAGAGGTTATAATAGCGAAACATGAAGTAGACCTCGTCGAGCACGAATGCGATGATAGTGAGCCACATGAAAACATACCAGTCGCGGTTGTTGACATCCGTGTTCACATAGAAGAAGAGATAATATATCCATACCGCAACCGAGAGAATTCCGAAAAGGAAAAGAAGGTTACGGAGCTGGAAATGCGATTCGTAGGTAAGGATGTTTCCAAGTTTGCCTCTTTCATTGGAACTGCCCAATTCAAGCTTGCAATCCACGCAGATGCTGAGCTTGCGTCGACGGAAAAAGATTATGAGCATCGTCACGAAGCATACCGGACATAGAATCAGAGTTGGTATATACGGCTTGGTGAAAAATGTCAGCTCCGGCGGAAGTGAGATAAAATCCCAGATATATAGGATATTCAGGATAATCGTGGCGAAAGAATACGATATCAGGCAAAGGAATATGGAATACGATACCAGCATGCAGACCGAAGAGTGGTTCAGCTTGTTGTTGTAGAGTATAGTATAGAGGAATGCCGCGAAAATAAGGGCAAGAATCGGGGAGAAATAGAAAGGCAACAGTATGGAGAACGCCATCAACGCAACAATGGCGAGCAACCCTACGGAAAGATTCTTCCAGAAGGTATAAAGCTGCAGGCTGCTGACTTTCTTTAGGTCCTCCATAATAAGATTAATGAATAAGATTGATGCCTACTCTAATTCAGCATTCAGCATTCAACATTCAAAATTACCTGAGTTGTGTCTCGAGGAAATCTGCGATTTTTCTGAATAGCATCACCCTTGCATTGCACATTCCGAGGCTGTGTTCGAAACCGGTGAATGCCATCATGTCGAAAATCTTTCCTTCGAAATTCAGTTTCGATGTATATTTGAGTGTATTGTAGAAATGCACGTTGTCATCGCTTGTCCCCGACATAATAAGCAGACGGGACTTCATATCTTTTGTGCGCCATAATGCCGAGGATCTTTTATATCCTTCATCGTTCTGGCGGGGTGACGACATATATCTCTCTGTATATATAGAGTCGTAATATCTCCAGTCGGTCACCGGAGCCATCGCCACTCCGGCCTTAAACGGATTGCCCGGCTGAGAGAGTTCCATAAGCGTCATATATCCGCCATAGCTCCAGCCGAAGCAGGCCACTCTCGAATTGTCGATATAAGGGAGCGATGCGAAATAATTCGCTCCGGCTATCTGGTCCTCCGTTTCATAATGGCCCAGGTCGCGATAAACGCATGTGGCCCATTCCCGGTCTCGGTAGCCTGTTCCACGGCCGTCAACAGCAGCTACTATATATCCTAATGAAGCGAGATAGTAAACTCCCTCCATCTTCCAGCTGTTGGCCACAAGCTGTGAGTCCGGGCCGCCATACTGATACATAAGCAAAGGATACTTCTTGGAAGGATCAAAATCAGCAGGTTTGATGATAAAGGCATTCATCTCCATGCCGGCTGCATTCTTCACTGTCAGAAACTCTTTACGGGGCGCGGAGGCATATTTCGCGGCATATATGCTGTTGTTTTCGAGTTCAACTATCGAAGCCCCCTTTGCATTGCAGATGCTATAGACTGGCGGCGTGAGGGCATTGCTGTAGGTCCTGACAAAGCAGTCCATGTTTTTGCTGAACGAAGCGCTCTCGAATCCCTCTTGCCGGTTGAGGACACTTATCTCTCCCCTTGCGTTGACTGCCGTCACGTTTCGGTTGATAGGCCCAAGTATAGTGCTTTGGAAATAATGGATTCCGGTTTTGGCATTTTTTCCGTAATAGTCGGTAACATTCCAGTCTCCTTTGGTGAGCTGGCGCTTGAGCGTGCCGTTGTAGTCATATTCATAGAGATGCTGATAGCCGCTGCGCTCGCTGCCGATCACAAATGACCCTGTACCGTAGTCAACCATCTGATAGGCGGCGGGGCTGAGCCATGTCTTGCTGCGTTCCTCCATAAGCTGCACTGCTACTGTCGAAGCCGGATTCACCTTGAATAGTCTCAGATGATTCTGATCGCGGTTGAGCACCATGACCATAAGATTGGTCCCTGCCTCATCGAATTCGATGGAAGGAACATATCCTTCGTTGCCTATGGGAAGGTCCATCGTCTTGGTTGTGCGGTTATCGAGATTATAGGCGAGCACCGACACTTTCGAATTGGGATAGCCTGCAAGGGGATATTTGTAGCTGTAACTGTGAGGATAGAGGTCGGAAGTCGGGTCGGCATCGCAGAAGCCGGAATAGTCATCGAACGAATATTCTGGAACTTGCGATTCGTCGAACTTCATATATGCCAGAACGGTGTCATCGCCGTTCCAGCGCATGGTGTTCACGAGTGTAAACTCCTCCTCATAGCTCCAGTCGGCGGCTCCATTGATTATCCGGTTTGTCTCTCCGTCGGTGGTGATTGCCTTATCGGTTCCGTAATCGAGGTTCGAGATATAGATGTTGTTGTCGCGCACGTATGCCACCATACGCCCGTCGTGGGAAATAGTGGCGCCACGCTGCGCGCCTCCTGCAGAGACGCTTTTGAGAGTGGAGCGCATTATGTCGTAGACGTAATAGCGAGCTGTGAACGACCGGCGATAGATCTTCTCCGAATCGTTCCAGAGGAGGATTTTTTTGCCGTTGGCGCTTATTTCATATCCTTCGAAAGAATCAATCCTGAGATCTCCCTTGACACCATCGATACTGAAGAGTGTTCCGGTCTTGCGGCCGGTCTTGTAATCGTAGATTTCAATTGATTTCCCGTCTTCGCTGATAGCCGAATAGGTCAGCCCGTCGGCAAGCGGACGCATCTCCTTGATTCTGACAGGTGCTGACGCGGAGGGACTGCAATAGTCCTCCACGGTCAATGCGCCTGCCGATAACGCGGCGGATGCGATCGCTAACCCGAATATCAATGGTCTGATGCGCATATCTGAAAAATTGGCGTGAAACAACGTTCTCTGTTTGGCAACAGTTATCAATAAGATCTCGCGAAAATCACGCGGCATGCCGAAGGTTTGCCGGTCACCATGCACTTGCCCGGGGTTTTGTCGCCGTCGAACGGTATGCAACGGATTGTGGCTTTCGTCTCCTCCTTGATTTTTTCTTCTGTCTCGGGTGTGCCGTCCCAATGAGCGAGTATGAAACCGCCATCCTCGATTTTCTCCTTGAACTCGTCGTAGCTGTCAACTGTTATGGTTTTCGATTCGCGGAGTTTGAGGGCTTTCTTATAGAGATTGTCCTGAATGTCTGCAAGCAGACGTTGAACTTCTTCCACTATACCTTCCATAGGAACGGTCTCTTTCTCGAGCGTGTCGCGGCGCATCACTTCAACAGTCCCCTCTTCGAGGTCGCGCTGTCCGATTGCCAGACGAACCGGAACGCCTTTAACCTCATAGTCGGCGAATTTGAAGCCGGGACGTTTGTTGTCGGCATCATCATACTTCACACTAATTCCTTTAGCGCGAAGTTCCTTTACGAGAGGTTCTATTTTTTCGGATATGGCTTTGAGTCCCTCTTCATTCTTATAGATCGGAACAATCACAACCTGAATAGGTGCGAGCTTCGGAGGAAGCACAAGCCCGTTGTCATCGCTGTGGGTCATGATTAGAGCACCCATGAGACGTGTTGAAACGCCCCAGGATGTGGCCCATACGTATTCGGGCTTGTTTTCTTTATTCATGAACGTCACGTCGAAAGCTTTTGCGAAGTTCTGGCCGAGGAAGTGGCTCGTGCCCGACTGCAGGGCTTTGCCGTCCTGCATCATGGCCTCGATTGTATAGGTGTCGAGAGCTCCTGCAAAACGTTCGTTGGCCGACTTAACGCCCTTGATGACCGGTACGGCCATGTAATTTTCTGCAAAATCGCTGTATACGTTGAGCATTCTTCTGGCTTCGGCCTCCGCCTCCTCTTTAGTGGCATGTGCCGTATGGCCTTCCTGCCAGAGGAATTCAGCGGTGCGCAGGAACATACGGGTGCGCATCTCCCATCGGAAAACGTTTGCCCACTGGTTCACTAATATGGGAAGATCCCTGTAAGAATGTATCCAGTTCTTGTAGGTATTCCAGATTATAGTTTCTGAGGTAGGACGGATGATCAGTTCCTCCTCAAGTCTGGCAGCCGGGTCTACTACAACGCCGTTCCCGTCAGGATCATTCTTAAGACGGTAATGCGTCACGACGGCGCATTCTTTTGCGAAACCTTCCACATGGTCTGCCTCCCTGCTCAGGAAAGATTTCGGAATCAGAAGCGGGAAATATGCGTTTTGATGACCGGTCTCCTTGAACATGTCATCGAGCTGACGTTGCATTTTTTCCCATATGGCATACCCGTAAGGCTTGATTACCATGCAGCCTCTAACGGCTGACTGTTCCGCCAGATCGGCTTTTACTACAAGTTCATTATACCATTGGGAGTAATTGTCGGATCGTTTTGTGAAGTTCTTCAGTTCTTTTGCCATAATTATGGAAATTGAGCCGCCGACACGTCTCTTTTTAGAACCGCGCCGCGTGCTTTTGTCATTTATGATGCAAATTTACTAAAAATATACATTAAATCGGTTGAATAATTAAAGAATTTTTAACCGTAAATACACAAAAAACTCCCCGAAGGGAGTTTTTGCCGTTTTCATCGTAGGTTTTTTATCTTTATAAGAAGATAATCCGTTATTTCCGGCGGATTTCCTCCATTCTTTTGCGAAGGTACGTGTCGTAATCTTTCCAGTTTTCGATCGGTCGGCGGGAAACGCCCGATTCCATCGCGCTTTTTGCCACTGCCGGAGCAACAGTGTAGAGAAGCCGCGGATCGAATGGTTTCGGCAGAATGTAATCGCGTCCGAATTTCATATCTTTGTCGCGATAGATCTTTCTTACTTCTTCTGGCACTTCCTCCCTCGCGAGTTTCGCGATGGCATGGACGGCGGCTATCTTCATCTCTTCGTTTATCGCCGAAGCCCTGCAATCAAGCGCTCCGCGGAAGATATAGGGGAACCCCAGCACGTTGTTGACTTGATTGGGATAGTCGCTCCTTCCGGTGGCGACGATGATATCATCGCGTGTAGAATGGGCAAGATTATAGTCTATCTCCGGATCTGGATTGGCGAGTGCGAAAACTATCGGTTTAGGTGCCATCGACTTCACCATCTCCGGCGTAAGTACATTGGCGACGCTAAGGCCGAGAAATACATCGGCTCCGCGCATCACTTCGGCGAGAGTGCGCTCGCTTCGCGGAGCCGCGAATTCTCTCTTCTGTTCATTCAGGTCCGCGCGCCCGGAATGTATCACTCCTTTGGAGTCGCACATCACTATATTCTCTTTGCGCACGCCCAAGCTCATGTAGAGGCGTGTGCAGCTGATTGCCGCCGAGCCGGCACCGTTCACGACGAGCCTGATATCTTCTATCTTCTTACCCTGTATCTCAAGAGCGTTAATCAGGGCGGCGCCGGAAATTATGGCCGTCCCGTGCTGGTCGTCGTGCATCACCGGTATGTCGCACTCTTCCTTCAATCGTTTTTCTATCTTGAAGCATCCGGGGGCTTTGATATCCTCGAGATTGATGCCTCCGAATGTGATGCTGATGGCCTTTACCGCCTCTACAAATTTATCCGGATCCGGTTCGTTCACTTCGATATCGAATGAGTCTATGCCTGCGAAAATCTTGAAAAGCAATGCTTTTCCTTCCATCACCGGTTTGCCGGCCAGTGCGCCGATGTCTCCCAAGCCAAGCACGGCTGTGCCGTTGGATATCACGGCCATAAGATTGCCTTTGTTCGTAAGGTCGTAGGCTTTTTGCGGCTCTCTCTCGATTTCGAGGCAAGGATAGGCCACGCCGGGCGAATAAGCCAGTGAAAGGTCTTTCTGCGTGCCGTAAGGTTTGGTGGGAACAACCTCTATCTTTCCGGGAAACCCCTCCTCGTGATATTTGATTGCCTCCTCTTTCAGTTTGTTATTAGTGCTTTCTGACATGATATATCGATAAGTTTATATTGCTCAAAATAAAACAACTTCGGGAGCAAAATTTATCACAAAATTAAGCAATTTTGACCATTATTCTGAGTCCTTTTCTGAATCATTTTTATGTTTTGCAACATCATTGGCACGCGTAGGGACGCAATATATTGCGTCCGCGTCGCCCGGCCGCCCGACTTGCGTTCGAACGCAATGAATTGCAACGCCGTTATATATGTGAGCGCGATAAATCACATCCGACCCGCTGTGATACGTGGGCGCAATTTATTGCGCCCCTACTTGGACTCTGATTCGGCAAAAGTTTTCCAAAATATTTTTTATATGATTGATGTTTAGGTAAATAAAAATTTTATTGTACTAAAAAAGTTTCCCAAAAGTGAAAACTTTTTGAAATTTTTATTGGAATTTGTTTGCCAAATCTGCATATAATTGATAACTTTGTGGCAAAAGAAATTACTCTTATTAGAAGCCGTTCAGACAGCTTCGCAAATAGTTTATTATGATACAGATTGTTGAGAAACGAGACGGGCGTGTTGTAGGATACAACGAAGAGAAGATAAAGGCTGCTATCCGCAAGGCGATGCTCACCACGGAAATGGGCGAGGATGAAGCGTTAATACAGAAGATCACCGACCGCGTGGGAATCGGCGGTAAGGAAAGAATGACCGTCGAAGAGATTCAGGACCGCGTGGAGATAGAGCTTATGAAATCCGCGCGCAAGGATGTGGCCAAACGTTATATCGCCTATCGCGACCAGCGTTCCATCGCGCGCCGCGCAAAGACACGCGATATGTTTCTCGAGATCATCGAGGCGAAAAACAATGATATCACACGCGAGAACGCCAACATGAACACCGACTCGCCCGCCGGAATGATGATGAAATTTGCCAGCGAGACAACGAAGCCCTTTGTTGATGATTATCTTTTGAGCCCCGATGTGAAAACGGCTGTGAAAAACAACTATCTGCATATTCATGATAAAGACTACTACCCCACCAAGAGTCTGACTTGCGTGCAGCATCCTCTCGACAAAATACTGCGCCATGGTTTCGTGGCCGGCCACGGCGAGTCGCGTCCGGCAAAACGTATCGAGACTGCAAGCGTGATAGCCTGCATCTCTCTTGAAACCGCCCAAAATGAGATGCACGGCGGTCAGGCCATTCCCGCTTTCGATTTCTATCTCGCCCCCTTCGTGAGGAGTTCTTTCATCGAGGAGGTGCGCAATCTTGAGCAACTCACCGGTAAGGATCTCTCGAAACTGTATCATATCGAACTCAAGGACTTCCTTAAACGCGACCTCGACGGTCTCCCCGAAGAGGAGCGCCTGCTCCAGCATGCCGTGAACCGCACTGTTGAACGAGTGCATCAGGCCATGGAGGCATTTATCCATAATATGAATACCATACATTCGCGCGGCGGAAATCAGGTGGTGTTCTCCTCCATAAACTATGGCACCGATACCTCGGCCGAAGGACGTTGCGTTATCCGAGAGCTTCTCAATTCCACTTATGAAGGTGTAGGAAACGGAGCCACGGCAATCTTCCCCATTCAGATATGGAAGAAAAAAAGGGGCGTAAGCTATCTGCCCGAAGATCCCAATTATGATTTATATAAACTGGCCTGCAAGGTGACGGCACGCCGCTTTTTTCCGAATTTCCTCAATCTCGATGCCACCTATAACCGACATGAACTCTGGAGGGCGGATGATCCTGAAAGATACAGATATGAAGTTGCAACGATGGGTTGTCGCACGCGTGTTTTTGAAAACCGTTACGGCGAGAAAACATCTGTCGGACGCGGAAACATATCTTTTTCGACCATCAATATCGTGCGTCTTGCCATAGAGGTGATGAACGTACAGGATAAGGAGGAAAGAATTGCCCGCTTCTTCCAGAAGCTCGATGAGGTACTTGATATCACGGCCCAGCAGCTTCATGAGCGTTTTCAATTCCAGAAGACAGCTCTCGCCAAACAGTTCCCGCTCGTGATGAGCGTGCTGTGGAATGGTGCCGATAAACTCGGTCGCAACGACTCTATTGAATCCGTGATCAATCAGGGTACTCTCGGCATCGGCTTCATCGGTCTCGCGGAGTGTCTGATTGCTCTGGTCGGAAAACATCATGGCGAAAGTGAGGAGGCCCAGGCTCTCGGACTCAAGATCGTGCGCCATATGCGCAGTCGTGTCAATGATTTCAGCGAAACCTATGGCCACAACTACTCCGTACTCGCCACTCCGGCCGAAGGCCTTTCCGGAAAGTTCACCAAGAAAGACCGCAAATCGTTCGGCATTATCCCCGGTGTGACCGATAAGGAATATTATACCAACTCCAACCATGTGCCCGTCTATTATCATTGCTCGCCACGCCATAAGGCCAAAGTCGAGGCTCCTTATCATGAGCTGACGGGAGGCGGTCATATCTTCTATGTGGAAATCGATGGAGACGCAACGCACAATGAGGAATCGATCATGCAAATTGTGGACCTGATCGATAAGTATAACATGGGATATGGCTCGGTGAACCATAACCGCAACCACTGCCCCAACTGCGGCTATGAGAATGCAGATAAGAATGAGACGCATTGTCCCAAATGCGGGGCGAAGTTCGAGACAATTCAGCGAATTACAGGCTATCTCGTCGGCACAACCGACCGCTGGAATTCCGGCAAACTCGCCGAACTCAACGACCGCGTGGTGCACGAGTAAGAATATGTTGCTCAAAAATGCGTATTCTAAGAATTCTGAAAGGAACAACCGT